>NZ_VRUW01000042.1:0-40965 GCF_008039475.1 Methylobacterium sp. WL12
GGGCGGGGCGATGGGCGCACGGAACACGGCCGGGGCATGCGGATGACGGACGCCCCCTCGCAGTCGGTCTCGGATTCCATCGCCCGCCGCGGGCTGATCCTGATCCTGTCCTCGCCCTCCGGCGCCGGCAAGACCACGCTCACGCGCGCCATCGCCGACGACGGCGGCTGGGGCCTCGACCTGTCGATCTCGGTGACGACCCGGGCCCGGCGCCCCTCCGAGATCGCCGGGCGCCACTACCACTTTATCGAGCGCGAGGCCTTCGAGGACCTGCGCGCCCGCGACGACCTGCTCGAATGGGCCGAGGTCCACGGCAACTTCTACGGGACGCCGCGGCGCCCAGTGGAGAAGGTGCTCAGCGCCGGCCGGGACATGATCTTCGACATCGACTACCAGGGCACCCGCCAGGTGCGCGGCAAGCTCGCCGACGACGTGGTGACGGTGTTCATCCTGCCGCCGAGCCTGGAGGAGCTGCGCCACCGCCTGGAACGCCGCGCCGAGGACAGCCCGGAGACGATCGAGAAGCGCCTCGCCAACGCCCGCGTCGAGATCCAGCGCTGGAGCGAGTACGACTACGTCATCGTCAACGACGACTTGCAGAACGCCTTCGACGCCCTGCGCGGCATCCTGGCCGCCGAGCGCCTGAAGCGGACGCGCCGGACCGGCCTCGAAACCTTCGTGGACGGGCTGCTCGGAAAGGACCGCGAGGGCTGAGGCGGGCCGCCCCTCATCCCACCCGATGCGCGGCGGACGTGTCCGGCGCGCAGAGCCAGGCCTTGAGCGCGTCGAACGTCGCGGTGCCGGTGGCAAGCGCCGCCTCCGCCTCCGCGTCGCTCGACAGGAGGTCGAGCCGCGCTCGGAACGCGTTCCACATCAGGCCCGTCTGCCGTCCATGTGCGCGGTAATAGACGAGGCCCGCATCCGCGAACCCGTGGAGCGCGCCGATGTGCCGGCCGATGACCTGGCCGCCGAGCGTCGAGCCTTCGAGCACGTAGAGCGCGCCCATCGCCGCCGCGGCGTCCGCGAAAGTGACGCCCGAGGGCTGGGGCAGGGCGGCGATGTCGGGTTCAAGCATGCCGAGATGGGCGAGGTCCGCCTCCAACGCGGCCAGCCGCCGCCGCGGACCCCAGAACGCCGCGTCGGCGAGGGCGTCGCCGATCGCCGGCTCGTAAGCCGAATGGAAGCCGTGGAAGCGGGCAAGGAGGTCGCGATACCCGTCCCGGGTGGCGACGCGCGCGCGCCAGTCGAGCGCGTCTTCGAGGCCCTGGTGCGCCGAGGCGGTCGCGGCGCGCAGCCGCTGGTGCAGGCTCACGCCGTGATCGTGAAGCAGGCGCCGGGCGCGTTGTCGACGTCGAGGCGGGCGTTGATCTGGTCGAGCATCGCCCGGATCAGCTTCATCCCGAGGCCGACCCCGGTGCCGTTGGCGCGGGGCTTGGTCTCCGACCAGCCCTCGGGCAGGCCCTCGCCGTCGTCGCAGACGCGCAGCCGCACGGTGCCTGCGCCGTGGCCCGAGACGGTGACCGCGACGCGGCCGACGCCTTCCGGCTTGGCGGCGTACTTGAAGGCGTTGGTCACGAGCTCGGTCGCGATCAGCGAGAGCGCCACCGCCTTGCGGTAAGGCACCATCAGGCCGGGCTCGGCGGTGAGGTCGACGGCGTGTCCGCCGCCGGCCATGCCGGCGAGGTCGGCGCACAGAGCCTCGATGGTCTGGCCGAGGTCGACCTCCTCGACGTTCTCCGCCTGGTAGAGGCTGTCGTGGACGCGGGCGACGCTCATCACCCGGGCGGAGGTGTCGGCGAAGGCCTGCCGGGCGGCCGGATCGGTGACTTGGCGCCGCTGCATCTGCAGGAAGGCCGAGACGATCTGGAGCGAGTTCTTCACCCGGTGGTCGATCTCGCGGGTCAGCAGATCCTTCTGGGCGAGCAGGCGCTCCTTCTCGGCGAGGAGGCCGGTGAGCTCGTCGATCTTTCGGCGCTGGCGCAACACGACGCCCTCGACCGCGTGGGCCAGCGAGCCGGCCAGCGAGACCTGCCAGTCGGCCCAGGGGGTGGCGAAGCCCGTGCGCTCCTCGACCCAGCGCTCGAACGAGCGCCGCGGCAGTACCGCGACGGGCCCGCTGCCGGCGAGCACGGGCTTCCGGGGGTCGCCGCTCCACGTCACCGTGCTCGACACCTCCGGCCGGAACCACAACAGCAGGTGCTCGCGCGACTCGTCGACGAAGGCGGCGAGCAGCCCGCTGGCGATCTCGCGGTGCGCGGCGGCGGCGGGACACTGCGTGGGGAAGTTGGCGTCCGCGTAGGTCGTCTCGGCCGGCGCCAGCGTCTGCTTCAGCCAGTCGCCGATGGCGCGGACGGCCTCCTCGGGCGGCGTCGCGCCGATCAGCGTCGCGCGGGCGCCCGAGACGATGGCCGCGCCCGTCGAGCCGAACAGGTCGAGGAGGGTGGTCGAGCCGGCGGTGAGCGCGGCGACGAAGTCGTCCGAGCGCGTGAGGCCGCGGACCAGGCGTCCTTCGGTGTCGAGATGCGCCTGCCGCTCGGTCCAGAGCCGGCGTGCCTCGATCTCCTGCACCCGCATGGCGAAGGCGTCGGTCAGCACCGTCGCGGCGGCACGGGTCTCGGGGGCGACGTAGTGCGGATGGCGGTGATGGCCGATCATCAAACCCCAGAGCCGCCCCTCGACCATGATCGAGATCGACATCGAGCCGTTCACGCCGAGGTTGCGCTGGTACTCCAGGTGGATCGGCGACAGCGTCCGATGCTGCGCGAAGGTGAGGTCGATCGGCCCGTTACCGGCCGCAGGTGCCGCGACCAGCGGCACCGGCACCGAATCGCGGTCGATTACGAAGCGGCTCTTGGCCTTGGTGTAGAGCGCGCGCGCCTGGGCCGGGATGTCGGAGGCTGGAAACCGCAGGCCGAGCAGGGCGCGCGACCAGTCCGGCACCTTGTCCTCGGCGATGGCCTCGCCGTTCCAGTCGCTATCGAAGCGGTAGACCAGCACGCATTCGAAGCCGGTGAGCGCACGGACTTCGAGGGCGGCGATGCGGGCGGCGCCGTTCAGAGTCTCGGCGGCGCGGAGCCGGGTGACGGCGAGTTCCGAATCGGTCTGGGTCGCGACCCGGAAATCCTCCGGATGCTCGGGTTCGAGCTCCAGCTCGACGATGACCCGGCCGGAATGGGCGTGGACGATGGCGTAGTAGCTGGCGCGGTCGTCGCCGGCGAGCTTGATCGTACGGCGGATCGAGCGCCCGTCGTCGAGGGTGGCGCTGGCCAGCCGCTGGCGGATCGTCTCGACGAAGGCGCTCGGCAGCACATCGGAGAGCGGCAGGCCGGCGATCCGCTCGGGCGCACGGCTCAGCACGTCGCGGACGTTGGTGCTGTGGGCCAGGATCTCCAGCGTGCCGGCGTCGGCCGCCAGCATCACAGCGTTCGGCTGGATCGAGCCGGGGATGTGGATCGGCTCGCGCTCGCACAGCTGCGGATCGACCGGCTCGGCCCGGACCCGGCGGCCGATGGCAGCCATCACCGCCTCGCGCGGCTGGCCGGCGCCGAGGGTCTCGACTGGGCTGATCGTCAGCCAGGTGACGGCAGCCCCGCGCCGCATCCGCACCCGGGCGCGCAGCGGCTGCGGCATGCGCCCGAACACGAAGTCGAAGCTCTCGTCGAGCTGCCCGCGGCGCGTGCCCGAGAGGAAGCGACCGAAGAAGCTCGGCACGTTGGTGCTGGGCACCACCTCGCGGAAGTAGTTGCGGCCGACCACGGCGTCGCTCGACAGTCCGGTGAGCGCGCTCGCGCCCTCGCTGAACGACACGATCGTCCCGGCGGCGTCGAGCCCGATCACCCCGATGTCGAGGCCGTCGCGCTGTTCGGCCGTCATGGCGTCCATGTCGATCGCATCGCCGTCGGCAACGATCGTCGTCATCAGGAATGGGACCGGCTCATCTGCGGCCCGGTATGACCCGTGGGACGGGCGGGCGCAATGGCGTCCGCACTACGCCGCGCGACGCGTTCGAGCACGACGATGCCGCGCGATGCGATCAGCGCTCAAGTCTTTGTATGAGATCAGACAATGCGCTCGCAAGCCCCTCTTCGACCGTGGGATGGTAGATCGGCCGCGCCCGCATCGCCTGGGCGGTCAGGCCATCGCCGATCGCGTGGGCGAGGAGGTGCGCGAGGTGCTCGCAGGACGGCCCGAACATCTCGCCGCCAAGCAGGCGCCCGCTCCGATCCGCCCAGAGCCGGATGCCGCCGCGGTTGACGCCTTCGACCCGCGCCCGGCCCTGGTCGTCGAACCGCATCCCGCCGACGACGCAGTCCGCATCGGCATCGAACGCCGCCCCGACGCTCGCCGCCTGCGGATGGGTGAACACCATGGCGAGCGCCGGCCAGGGTTCCGGCGCTTCGAGGCTGGAGCCTACGGCGAGCGCAGCGGCGTTCCGGCCGGCGATGCCGCCCTGGCGACTGGCCTCGTGCAGGACCGGCAGCACCGCGTTGGCGTCGCCCGCGATCAGGATCGGCGCGCCCGCGCAGAGGAGGGTTCGTGCGTCGAAGTCCGGCATGCCTGATTCGTCGAGGCGAAGGCCGACCTCCGCGAGCCCGAGGCCTTGCAGGTTGGGTGGCCGCCCTGCGGCGGAAAGCACCCGCGCGAAGGTCTGCGTGCGCCGGGCGCCGTCCGCCTCCGTCCACGTCAGTTCTGCGCCGCCGGCGACGGGCTCGGCCGCGACGAGTTCCGAGCCGAGGTGAAGGGCCATCTCGTCTGCGAAGATCGCGGCGGCCTGCTGCTGGAGGCTCGGCTCGCTCAGACCGGCGAGGCCGAACCCGGTGTCGAACACGCTGACGGCCACGCCGAGCCGCGCCATCGCCTGGGCGATCTCGATGCCGACCGGGCCGCCGCCGACCACCGCCAGGGTTTCCGGGAGGTCGGGACGCTCGAACACCGTGTCGGTGGTCAGGACCGCGTCGCCGAGGGTCCGAAGCGGCTTCGGCATGCGCGGGCTCGACCCCGTCGCGATCACCGCGGCATGGAAGGCGACCCGAAGGCCGTCGCCGACCGCGAGGGTCCGGGCATCGAGGAAGCGGGCCTCGCCGGCCAGCCGCTTGGCCTTCGGGATGGCGTCGACCCCATCGAGCACCGCGGCGACGAAGCGGTCGCGCTCGGCCCGCACCCGCGCCATCACCGCGGGACCGTCGATCGACACGCCCGCAACCGCGACGCCGAACAGGCTCGCGTGCCGGGCGTCGTGGGCCGCCGTGGCCGCGGCGACGAGCAGCTTCGAGGGCATGCAGCCGACGCGCGCGCAGGTTGTGCCGCCCGGCCCGCGCTCGATCAGGACGGCGTGGGCGCCCGCCGCCTCGGCGGCCCGGAACGCGGCGAGCCCCGCGGTGCCGGCTCCGATCACCGCGACGTCACAGCTCTGGTGGGTCATGATCGTCCAACGGGCGGGATCGCGGGTCCGGGCGACGGGTCGAAATCCCCTCGGACCTCCCCTCGTCGGCGCGGGCGGCCAACGCCTCGAACCCTGTGTGGGTTCGAGGGCCGGCCCGCGACCGGTTGCCCGCCGCTCAGTTCGGCTTCGGCATCGCCGGGGCCGGCATGGTGCTGGCCTGCTTCTCGGGGTTCTTCAGCTGACTGTAGACGAGGTTGCTGAAGCTGCCGATGGTGGTGTGCCAAGGCAGCTTCACGTCGTCGGTATCAGGCTTCGCAGCCTTGCAGAACGCGGTCGTCAGGCCGTTGACGATGTCGTCGTCCCGCCCGGCGGGGAGCGCGGACTTGATCTTCGGCAGGAGCGCATCGATCCGCGGGATGAAGTCCTCCTGCTTGAGGCCCTTCAACTGCCCGATGGCGTCGGCGTCGGCCACGGCCTTCGCCACATCCGGCTGTTCGATCTCGGCGCAGGGCGCGTTGCCGGCGAGCATGGTGCTCGTCGCCTTGCGAGCGTCGGCCGCCACGCCGGACTTCAGGACGGGCGCACTGTTGCCCCAGGAGTTGCGGATGTAATCGGTCACGTCAGCGACCTGCTGGTCGGTCATGCCCTGGCCGATCGCCGTCATCGGCGCGTAGCCGCTCTGGGCGCCGAGCCCGCCGTAGATCACGCGCAGTACCGTCTCCGGGCCGGCCGACTGGACCGAGGTGTTGCCGGCGAGCGCCGGAATCGCGCCCTCGACACCCTTGCCGTCGGGCTGGTGGCAAGACGAGCAGTAGCTCAAGTAGACGCCGGCACCGGGTGCGCCCTTGGTGTCGAAGGCCTGGAGGTCCTTGGATTTGTACGTCTGCTTGGCCTGGTAGGTCCGCAGGTACGCGACCATCGCCTTCAGGTCGGCGTCGGTCATCTTCGAGAGCGATTCCTCGATGGTCTGGCGCATCGGGCCGGCCGCGACGCCGGGCTGGTTGCCGGGCGCCGTGCCGGTCTTGAGGTAGGTCACCACCTGCTCCTCGCTCCAGGAGCCGATCCCCTGGTGGTCGTCGGGGGTGATGTTCGGGGCGTACCAGCCATCGATGACGCCGCCGCCGAGCTTGCCGGCCAGGCTGCTGTTGCCGACGATCTTATTTTCGTTGTGACACATGCCGCAGTGGCCGAGCCCCTCGACGAGATAGCCACCGCGGTTGACCTCGGCGGTGGCCTTCGGGTCGGGCTTCCACTCGCCCGACGTGAAGAAGGCGGTCCGCCAGGTGATCAGCGCGGTGCGGATGTTGAAGGGGAACGGGATCTCGTTGTCCTTGCGCGGCTCCTTCACCGGCTCGAGCGAGCGCAGGTACGCCCAGATTGCTTTCACGTCGTCGGTCGTGACCTTGGTGTACCAAGCAAAGGGGAAGGCCGGGTAGAGGTAGTGCCCCTCGTTGTCGATGCCCTCGTGCATCGCCTTCACGAAGTCCGCCTCCGTCCACTTGCCGAGGCCGGTCTCGTCGTCCGGCGTTAGGTTGGGGGTGCGGATCTTCCCGATCGGCGTGTTGAGAATGTAGTTGCCGGCCAATCGCTTGCCGCTCGGCCCCGTGTGGCAGGCGACGCAATCGCCGGCGGTGACGAGGTACTCGCCGCGCTTGACCAGGTCCTGGTCCGCGCCCTGGGCGAAGGCGTCGATCGGCACGGCGGAACCGAGCAGGAAACCGGAGGTTGCGGCCACAGCGAGGATGCGACGCATGATGCCCAATCTCCGATAGCCGCAATTGAGAAGCATAATAATTCAGCTTGGCGGTCGCGCGTTGAACGCACCCGCCGAGACGGAAGTTCCTGTCGCGCTGGCCTGTGCGGTGCGACCAAGCGTCAGGTGCTCGCGGCTGCGCAGGCGCGGCACGAGGTCCCCGAGGTGTGCGACCAGCGATGCGAGCATCCAGCCCGCGACGACCGGCCACGGGGCCTGGACCAGGGCCGCCCGTACGGCGAGCATCAGCGCCGCACCCGAACCAAGGTTGCACAGAAGCGCGAGCGGAGCCGGCCCACGGCCAGTCCGATGCCGCAGCGCGAGCAGAACGATCGCTTCGATCGCCACGAGGACGAGGATCGCATCGACGATCCGTCCGCTCGCGAACCACGCCGCCATCATGCGGCTCCGAACGGGCCGTTGAGCCGGACGATCGCGCGGTTGAGGACGCCGGCCACCGTCACCCAGGCGAGATAGGGCGCGAGCAGCAGGGCCGCGAGCCCCGAGACCGGCAGCGTCACGGCGATCAGGGCGACCACGGAAAGCCAGAGCAGGACGAGCTCGAAGAACGCCCAGTCCGGCCGCTCCGCACGGAAGAACAGGGCGCTCCACGCGATGTTGAGGACGCTGTTGACGGCGTAGGCCGCGAGCAGCGCGACGCGCTGCGGCTCGTCGGCCTCGTTCCAGGCGATGACGGCGGAGACGACGCACAGGGTGAAGATCGTCGCCCAGACCGGCCCGAAGGCCCAGTCCGGCGGCTTCCAGGCCGGGTTGCGCAGGGCGCGGTACCAGGGGCCGGTGGTGGTCAGCACGCCGCCGGCCAGCGCCACCACGAGCGCGGACAGGGTGGCGACCGTGGCCGGCATCCAGACCTCGCTCAAGGCGAGACCCAGCGGAACAGGTGCGCCATGTCCTTGAAGAAGATCTTCACGTGGGCCATCGGCTTCTTTCGCACCAGCTCCTTGTTCATGTAGCTTTCCCAGGTGAGCTGCTGCACGTCCTTGTCGCGGCAGATCGAGACGAAGCGCTCCCTCAGGGCGTCGTTGCGGTACCAGACGGCCTGCATGATCCGCAGGATCAGGAACACGCGCCCGTGCAGCTTCATGAAGCGGCGGCGCGCCTGGGTGAGGGCGCGGACGTCGCCCGTGGTGAGGAAAGCCTCGGCCGCCTCGGCCGCGAGACGTCCGCCGAGCATCGCGTAGTAGATGCCCTCGCCCGACGCCGGAGCGACGATGCCGGCGGCGTCCCCGGTCAGCAGCACGTCGCGCCCGTTATCCCACTTCTTGAGCGGCTTCAGCGGCAGCGGCGCGCCCTCGCGCCGGACCGTCTTTCCGGCCGCGAGCCCGGTCGACTCGCGCAGGTTCCGGATCGCGGTGCGGAGCGAGAAGCCCTTCTTGGCCGAGCCGGTCCCGATGCTGATCGTGTCGCCGTGCGGGAAGATCCAGGCGTAGAAGTCGGGCGAGTGCTTGCCCTGGTAGAACACGTCGCAGCGCGTGGCCGCGAAGCTCCCGCTGCCGTCCGCGGGCGGGCGGACGATCTCGTGATAGGCGAAGACCTGTTTCATCCCGGCATGGTCCGGGATCTCGGCCCGTCCCACCGGCGAGGAGGCGCCGTCGGCGCCGATCACCAGCTTGGTCCGGACTGCGTGCGCCGCGTCGCCGACGCGGTAGTGGACCGTGGTCCCGTCGGCGTCGCGGACGATGCGCTCGTAGGTGCCGGGGCGGTAGTCGGCACCGGCGAGCGAGGCCCGGTCGCGCAGCCACGGATCGAAATGCTCGCGATCGACCATCCCGACGAAGCCGTCGCCGACCGGCATGTCGACGGCCGTGTCGGAGGGCGCGATCATCCGTGCGAGCTTGATGCGGGCGACGATCTGCGCGTCGGGGATGGCGAAGTCGCGAATCGCGCGCGGCGGGATCGCGCCGCCGCAGGGCTTGATCCGCCCGGGCTTGTCGAGGAGCAGCACGCTGCGCCCCATCCGGGCGAGGTCCGTGGCGGTGGTGGCGCCCGCAGGGCCACCGCCGACCACGACGCAATCGAAGAATTCGGCGGCCTCGGACATGCTGTGCTCCCTGGCGCGTTTTTCTGATGGATCCGGCGCGACGGCGCCCGAAGAGGTCAGGTCCGACATCGGCTTAGAATCGGGGTTCCAGTTGAAGCTTCAGCGTTCGCTCGCGCTGCCCGCGCGGCACGCGCGTCGCGCCCGCATGCTCGATCCGCAAAGCGATCACGGTGGCGAGCACGAAGAGCAGCGCCTCGGCGAGGAAGACCGCGGCGTAGGCCTGAACCGCCTCAGGCGTGACGAGGCGCGCGAGGTCCACCGCGACCGTGCCGAGGAAGCCGCCCGCGCCGAAGGCCACGCCCTGCGCCGCGCCCCAGACGCCCATGCGGGTGCCGCGCTCGGCCTCACCGCCGGCGCCCGCGAGCGCCATCATCGATCCGATCGCGGCGACCGCGAAGACGCCGTTGAACAGGCCGAGGCCGAAGACCACGGCGCGCAACGGGAAGTCCGGCCCGACGAGGCCGCCGGCGGCGATCCCGGCGAGCATCGCGCCGGAGCCGGCGCAGCCCAAAGCCGTCCAGAGCTTGAGCGAGCCGAGCCAGGGACCGCCGACGCCCATGGTCAGCCCGGCGACCATTAGCATGCCGGCGAGCACGCCGCCGTGCTGCAGGCCGGCGAGCTTGGTGGTCGTGCCCGGCGTCATCGCGAAGACGAGGCCGGCGAAGGGTTCGAGGATCAGCTCCTGGGCGCTGTAGGCCAGCATCGCCACGAAGATGAACACAGTGAAGCGGCGCGAGGCCGGTTCGGCCCAGACCTTGGCGAGCACCGTCCGGAACGGCGCCTTGGCCGGGCCGGCGGGCTCCGCGCGCGCCGGCGCGGCGGCGGGCTCGACGCCGCGCACAGCCAGGCACGCGAGGACGAACGCCGCGAGGGAGACAGTGCCCGAGACCGCCATCAGCCGCGCCCCGGAGAACGGATCGAGGAAGTGCCCGGCGAGCGGCGCCGTGACCGCGAAACCGGCGATCATCATCACCCAGACGATCGTCGCCGCCGCGCCCCGGCGCCGGTCCTCGACGCCGGTGGCGAGAAGAACCAGGAGCGAGGTGCCGGCTGCGCCCGCGCCGATACCGACGGAGAAGAAGGCCAGCACCGCGAGGGCGAGGCCGGCGAAAAGGTTGGTCTCGGCCAGCGCGGTCGCCACCGCGGCGAGGAAGCCGCCGAGCGCCAGCGCGGCCATGCCGCCGACGATCCAGGGGGTGCGGCGGCCGCCGACGTCGGAGCCGTAGCCCCAGCGCGGGCGCAGCACTTGGACCGCGTAGTGGAGGGCGACAAGGGCGCCCGGCACGATCGCAGGCAGCGCCAGCTCCACCACCATCACCCGGTTGATGGTCGAGGTCATCAGCACCACGACCGCGCCAAGCGCGGTTTGGACCAGCCCTAGGCGGACGATTTGCATCCAGGAGAACCCGGATGACACCGTGGACGAGGACAAGGCGGCCATCACGGCACTCCCACGAGCGGACGGAGCGCGAAGGCGGCGACCAGCATGCCAAGCACGTAGAGGGTGGTGCCGGTGCCGTTGTACCAGGCGGCCTTCTCGCGCGGCGCCGCGAGCAGGCGGCGCATCAGTGCGATCTGCCCAAGGAGCAGCATCGCGACGATCGCCGCGTGCCACCCGCGGCTCCAGGCGAAGAGGAACGCGATCACCGCTGCCTGCGGCACCGCCATCACCAGACAGGCGAAGCGGGCGGCCCCGGGGATGCCGAGCTGGACCGGAAGCGAGCGGATGCCGGTGAGGGTGTCGCCCTCCACCGACTTGAAGTCGTTCAGGGTCATGATGCCGTGAGCGCCGATCGAGTACAGGGCGGCGACGATCAGGACGCGGTGGTCGGGGACGGTCGCAGCCATGACGGCGGCGCCCGTGAACCAGGGCAGCCCCTCGTAGCAGATCGCCACCGCCGAGTTGCCCCACCAGCCGTTGCTCTTCAGGCGCATCGGCGGCGCGCTGTAGAGCCAGGCCAGGACGAGGCCGAAGATCGCAGCGCCGAGGATCCAAGGCCCGAGCGCGGCGGCGACGAGGAGCGACAGGCCGGTCCAGGCCGCGGCGACGTAGAGCCCCCAGCGCCCCGGCATGCGGCCGGAGGGAATCGGGCGGTTCGGTTCGTTGATGGCGTCGACGTGGCGGTCGTACCAGTCGTTGACCGCCTGGCTCGTGGCGCAGACCAACGGCCCGGCGAGGACGACGCCGGCCATGATCACCGGCCATTGCCCATGGGTCGGCTGCCCCGACGAGACCACGCCGCAGGCGAAGGCCCACATCGGCGCGAACCACGTGATCGGCTTGAGCAGTTCGACGAGTGCACTGGGAGCCGGTGTCGCCATGTCCGGAGGCTAGGTTTCCGGCACCCAAGGTGTCAAGCGAAGATGACAGTTCGAACGGTCAAAGTTTTTGACACACCCGGCTGCGAAACGTCCCGCCAGACATCTCGTCCGTGCCTGGCGGTGTGGGTCGAGGGATTCGATCGACGCCGGCTTTCGTCGCCGAAGGCATGCTCCGGAGGGACGGTGACGTGCGCGCGGGCAACACGGTCGTCGTCCCGCATGCGAGGGTCAGGCGTCGGGAAAGTCCGGCCCGTCGAGGTCGCCGATGCCGTAGCGGCGCAGCTTGGCGTAGAGTCCCTGGCGACTGAGCCCGAGCATCTCCGCGGCCGAGGCGCGGTTGTCGCGGGTGATCCGCAGGGCGGCCTCGATGCACAGGCGCTCGATCAAATCGGTGGTCTCGCGCACGAGATTCTTCATCGAGACGCGGCCGACGAGCTCGGTCATCTGCTCGACCGAGCGCGGCAGCTCGTGCGAGCCCGGCGCCGCGGCGGCCACGGCGCGGCGCGGGGTGCCGCGGATGGTGAAGCCGAGGCAGGGCGGCCGCGCGTTCGGCACGGCGACGGCGGCGACCTCGACCTCCTCGACGGAGCCGAGCACGCCGCGCAGGCCGGTGGCGAAGTGCCGGACCGAGCCGTGCTCGGCCAGCGTCGCGAACAGGGTGGCGGCCTCGGTCTCCTCGCGGCCGATCCAGCGGTCGATCAGCTCGCCGCGCGCCTGCTCCACGGTCGCGATCTGGGCGAGATCGAGGAAGGCGCCGTTGGCGGTGAGGATGCGCCGCGACAGATCGGTGACGACGAACCCTTCGGGAATGCCCTCGATCACGTCGAGGAGCGGGCCGCGAGCGCGCGCCGAATCGGCGCCGACGATGGCGGCGTCGCTGACGCGAAGCAGCACGCTCGCCGAGCTGCCCTGTCGGAACAAAGAGGCCGAGATCCGCGCCGGTCCGCGGCTTCCGCCAAGCCGGGCCTCGAGGTCCTCGGCCTTGCCGGTGGCGCGCAGGCCGGCGAACAGCAGCTCGATCTCACGCGCGCTCGCCGCCTCGAACAGCTCGACCACATCCTGCCCGAGGATCCGCTTCTCGGCGCGGCCGACGAGCCGGACGGCGGCGGGATTGATCTCGGTGACCCGGCGGGTGGCCGCGTCGACCACGAGCACCGGCTCGCTGCCGAGCTGGAACAGCATGCGGTAGCGGGTCTCCGCACCGCGCAGGCGGAGGTAGTCGCGCTCCAGCGCCTGCTGGGTCTCGACGAGCTTGCGCTGCAGCGAGGCCATGGCGAGGAGGTTGCGGCCGATGGCGATGATCGAGCCGTCCGAGCCCAACCGCATCGCGGCGTAGCGAATCGGCAGATCCTCACCGGAGACGGAAGGGTGGTTGACCTGGCGCCAGCGGGTCACGCCGTCCGGCGCCGCATCGCGCATCAGCGCGTCGATCTTCGGCCGGCTCTCGACGGTGACGGTGTCGATCCACCGCCGTCCGAGCCAGGTGTCACAGCCCTGGCCCGCAAGATCCGGCGCAGCGAAGGCCGCGTCGCGGATGATGCCATCCGCGTCGACGACCAACGACAGGTCCGTCGCAGCCGCAACGAGAAGACCCGCCGCCTCTCCGCCGAGGGCCGCCAGGGTCTTGCTCAGGGCTGCGGAGGGGTTCTGCGCAGCGTGGGTGGCCAAGCCGGTCAAGTCTCACCGCTTCGTGAAGTCGCCGATCAGGTCTTTCAGCAGGCTCCCGCCCTCATATCAAGCATGAACTCGGCTGCAGCCACAGCTCGGCGTGCATCCGACGCCGTCGCATCCGCGCCGACTTGCTCGATATGGCCGGGATTGTCGATGAAGATCGGGCCGCCGACGAGGATTCGGACGCCGGGATTGAACGAGACGCGCCGAAGTTCGAGGACGGTCTTGGTCAAGGTCGGCAGAAGGACCTCACAGCCGAGCGAGAGGCCGATCACGTCGAACCATGCGGTCCGCGCCTGGTTCAGGATCTCGCCCACCGGCGCCAGCGCCGTGCTCGTCACGTCCCAGCCCGCGTCGCGGAAGAACTGCTCGATCATCGAAAGGCCGAACATGTGGGTCTCGCCGGGGCAGAGGCTCAGCAGGATGCTGTGCCCGTCCCGGTGCCCTCCGGTTTCGCCGCCGTAGCGGCGTGAGAGGTCGTGCATGATCCGCTGCAGGCGGCCCATCGCGATCGTCAGCTCGGCGAAATCGCAGAGATCCTCCTCCCACAACACGCCGAGATGCCGCGCCGTCGGCGCCAGCAGGTCGAGGAGGAGGCTGTCGAGGGCGAGCCCGTCGTCGACGAGGGCGGCGATCCGCGCCTCCACCACTTCGCCGGCCGGCGCCAGCACGAGGGAGGCGAACGCCTCGATATCCTCGGCCGTCGGCTTCCGCGGCCCGGGGCCGCGGGTCGACGCCTCCATCCGGTGGGCAAGCATCAGGCGGGGAATGATCTCGGCCTCGACGACGCGGGACAGGTGACCGTGCCAGCGATCGGAGAGCTGCTGCCGGCGAGGCGGCGCCCGTTCGTCGATCTCGCAGGCCGAAGCCATCTCGCGTGCGAGGGCCAGGATGGCGTTTCGCCCCTCGGAGCGCCTCAAGTCATCCATTGGCCCTCTCCAATGTCGCTGACGGCTTAATTGTCTTTATAACTCAGCATGGCCGGGCCTGGAAATCCCCGCGCTGTCGCCCTCTTCGGGACGACTTGACCTAGACGATACCCTTTCGAGCCGACTTGGCAATGGTCAATTCGAACCAGAATGCTTCGATGTCATTGTCATTTGAATTTGACGTAAAGCGCGCTTGACACTTTTGGGCACGGTTTCTAGGCTTCACCCCAAGCCGCCCCTTCGAGAGGCGGCCGGCCGCAGCAGGGATGGGGTGAGGCGATGGGTCCGACGGACCGGACGACACGACCACCACTCTACACGCCGGCCGAGCGCGCCCGGCGCGACGCCAGCCGCTGGACCCTGGTCCAGGGCCTTCTCGCCCCCCTTCAATTCCTCGTGTTCCTCATCAGCCTCGGGCTCGTCCTGCGGACGCTGGCCACCGGCGAGGGCGCGGTCGCCGCCAACCTCTCGGTGCTGGCCAAGACCTTTTTGCTCTACGCGATCATGGTCACCGGCTCGATCTGGGAGAAGGCCGTGTTCGGCCGCTACCTGTTCGCCCCGGCCTTCTACTGGGAGGACGTGGTCAGCATGCTGGTGCTGGCCCTGCACACCGCCTACCTCGCCGCCCTCACGCTGGGCCTCATGGGCACCACCGGGCTGATGTGGCTGGCGCTCGCGGCCTACGCCTCCTACGCGGTCAACGCGACGCAATTCCTGCTCAAGCTCCGGGCCGCGCGGCTCCAGGCCCGGCCGCATCCGCGCCCCGTCGGCGGCACCGCGATGGTGGCGCGATGAACGCGCCCTTCCTCCCGCCGAGGGCCGCGACGGCGCCCGTCGAGGCCGGCTGCGGCGACGTCACGATCCGGCAGGAGCGCGGCCAGCGCGCAGTGTTCTGCGGGCTGACCGGTATCGTCTGGCTGCATCGCAAGATTCAGGACGCGTTCTTCCTCGTGGTCGGCTCGCGCACCTGCGCCCACCTGATCCAGTCGGCCGCCGGCGTGATGATCTTCGCCGAGCCGCGCTTCGCCACCGCGATCATCGACGAGCGCGACCTCGCCGGCATCGCCGACATGAACGAGGAGCTCGACCGGGTGGTGCGCCGCCTAATCGAGCGCCGGCCCGACATCCGGCTGCTGTTCCTCGTGGGCTCGTGCCCCTCCGAGGTGATCAAGCTCGACCTCGGCCGCGCGGCGCAGCGCCTCTCCACCACCTTCTCGCCTGACGTGCGGGTGCTGAGCTATTCCGGCAGCGGCATCGAGACCACGTTCACGCAGGGCGAGGATGCGTGCCTGGCGGCCCTCGTCCCCGAGATGCCGCGGGCGGAAGCCGACGCCGCCCCGGCGCTGCTGGTGGCGGGCGCCCTCGCCGACGTGGTCGAGGACCAGTTCCTCCGCATCTTCTCCGAGCTCGGGATCGGACCGGTCGCGTTCCTGCCGGCGCGGCGCGCGGGCCAGCTGCCGGGCGTCGGGCCGAACACCCGCTACCTGCTCGCCCAACCCTTCCTCACCGACACGGCCAAGGCGCTCGAGGCCCGCGGCGCGACGCGCCTGCCGGCGCCGTTCCCGCTCGGGGTCGAGGGCACGACGCGTTGGCTCAAGGCCGCCGCCGACGCGTTCGACGTGCCGGAGGCCCGCTTCGAGGCGGCGACCGCGCCGGGCCGGGCCCGCGCCGGGCGCGCCCTGGAGCACCACCGCGAGAAGCTTGCGGGCAAGCGCGTTTTCTTCTTCCCCGATTCGCAGCTCGAGGTGCCGCTCGCGCGGTTCCTGTCGCGCGAGATGGGGATGGGCCTGTGCGAGGTCGGCACGCCCTACCTGCACCGCGGGCATCTGGCCGAAGACCTCGCCCTGCTGCCGGACGGCACGCAGATCGTCGAGGGCCAGAGCCTCGACGAGCAGATGGACCGGGCCCGCGTCGCGAAGCCCGACCTGACGGTCTGCGGCCTCGGCCTCGCCAACCCGCTGGAGGCGGAAGGGCTCGCCACCAAGTGGTCGATCGAGCTGCTGTTCACGCCGATCCAGGGGTACGACCAGGCCGGCGACCTCGCCGAGCTGTTCGCGCGCCCGCTCGTGCGCCGCACCCGGCTGGAGGTCTGAGGCGATGCAGCTCACCCTCTGGACCTACGAAGGACCGCCGCATATCGGCGCCATGCGGGTCGCCACCGCGATGGAGGGGCTGCACTACGTCCTGCACGCGCCGCAGGGCGACACCTATGCCGACCTGCTGTTCACGATGATCGAGCGGCGCGACGCCCGCCCGCCGGTTACCTACACCACCTTCCAGGCCCGCGACCTCGGCTCCGACACCGCCGAGATCTTCAAGAACGCGGCGTCCGCCGCCTACGAGCGCTTCAAGCCGCAGGCGATGATCGTCGGCGCCTCGTGCACGGCGGAGCTGATCCAGGACGATCCGGGCGGCCTCGCCAAGGCGCTGAACCTGCCGATCCCGGTGATCGCGCTGGAGCTGCCGGCCTACCAGAAGAAAGAGAACTGGGGCGCCTCCGAGACCTTCTACCGGCTGGTGCGCGGGCTGTCCGGCGCGCCGTCCACGGAGCCGAAGCCGGAGGGCCGGCGCCCGTCCTGCAACATCCTCGGGCCGACGGCGCTGGGCTTCCGCCACCGCGACGACCTCACCGAGATCACCGGCCTGCTCGGACGGCTCGGCGTCGCCGTCAACGTGGTCGCGCCGATGGGCGCGAGCCCCGCCGACCTCGGACGCCTGAAGGACGCCGACTTCAACGTCGTGCTCTACCCGGAAATCGCCAAGGCCGCGGCGCTTCACCTGCAGAAGACCTTCGGTCAGCCGATGGTCGAGACGGTGCCGATCGGCGTCGGCGCGACGATCCGGTTCGTCGAGGAGGTCGCGACCTTGGCCGGCGTCGATCCCGGCCCGGTGCTCGCCGGGGCGCCGTCGCGGGCGCCCTGGTATTCGCGCTCGGTCGATTCGACCTACCTCACCGGCAAGCGGGTCTTCATCTTCGGCGACGCCACCCATGCGATCGCCGCCGCCCGCGTCGCCAAGGCCGAGCTCGGCTTCCAGGTCGTGGGCCTCGGCACCTACGGCCGGGAGTTCGCCCGCGAGGTCCGCGCCGAAGCGGCGCTCCACGGGATCGAGGCGCTGATCTGCGACGACTACCTCGACGTCGAGGCGGCGATCCAGGCGGCCGGCCCCGAGCTGGTGCTCGGCACCCAGATGGAACGCCACATCGCCAAGCGGCTCGGGCTGCCCTGCGCGGTGATTTCGGCGCCGATCCACGTCCAGGACTTCCCGGCGCGCTACTCGCCGCAGATGGGCTTCGAGGGCGCGAACGTCCTGTTCGACACCTGGGTCCACCCGCTGATGATGGGCCTGGAGGAGCACCTGCTCGGGATGTTCCGCGAGGACCCCGAATTCAACGACCGCGCGCCCTCGCATCTCGGCGGCAAGGCGCCCGCCAAGGCTTCCGTGCCGCCCGCCACCGCCCCCGAGCCCGTCACCGCGGCGACGCTCGCTGCGCCGTCCGCTCCGACGACTCCGACCTGGGCCACGGAGGCCGAGAAGGAGCTGAAGAAGATCCCGTTCTTCGTCCGAGGAAAAGCCCGAACCAACACGGAAACCTTCGCCAGGGAGCGGGCGCTGCCGCTCATCACCGTCGAGACCTTGTACGATGCAAAAGCGCATTTCGGCCGCTGAACGGCCCGAACTCCGCATCGTCATCGTGACGATGGACAACCACATGGCGAGCGCCCTGGAGCGCGCCCGCCTGCGCCTGCGCAGCGAGATGCCGGGGCTCACCCTCGACTTCCACGCCGCCGCCGAGTGGGACACCTCGCCCGCGAGCCTCGCCGACTGCAAGGCCGACATCGGCCGGGCCGACATCGTGCTCTCGACGATGCTGTTCATGGACGAGCACGTCCGCGCCGTGCTGCCGGCTTTGCTGGCCCGGCGCCCGCATTGCGATGCGATGATCGGCTGCCTCTCGGCCGGCGAGGTGGTGAAGACCACCCGCCTCAACCGCTTCGACATGGACGGCACCAAGCGCGGCGCCCTCGACTTCCTGAAGAAGCTGCGCGGCAAGCCCGGCGCCCAGGGTAACGGCGCCCGCCAGATGGCGATGATCCGCAAGCTGCCGAAGATCCTGCGCTTCATCCCCGGCTCTGCGCAGGACGTGCGCGCCTACTTCCTTACCCTGCAATACTGGCTCTCTGGCTCGGACGAGAACATCGCCAACCTGGTGCGCTTCCTGGTCGGGCGTTACGCCGCCGGCCCGCGCCTCGCTTGGCGCGAAATCGCCGCCGCGCCGAGCCCCCTGAGCTACCCCGAGACCGGCCTCTACCACCCGCGCATGAAGGGCCGCATCGGCGAATCGCTCGCCGCGCTGCCGGTTCCCAAAGGGCCCGCCAAGGGCCGCGTCGGCCTCCTGGTGATGCGCTCCTACGTGCTCGCCGGGAACACCGCCCACTACGACGGCGTGATCGCGGCGCTCGAAGGCCGCGGCCTCGCGGTGGTGCCGGCCTTCGCCTCGGGCCTCGACAACCGCCCGGCGGTGGACGCCTTCTTCCGCCGCGACGGTCGCCCGGCCATCGACGCGCTGGTCTCGCTCACCGGCTTCTCGCTGGTCGGCGGCCCCGCCTACAACGACGCGGCGGCGGCCGAGACGGCGCTCGCCGACCTCGACGTGCCCTACCTCGCCGCCCATGCGCTGGAGTTCCAGACCCTGGAGCAGTGGGAAGGCTCCGACCGCGGCCTCTCGCCGGTCGAGGCGACGATGATGGTCGCGATCCCCGAGCTCGACGGCGCCACCGCGCCGATGGTGTTCGGCGGCCGCTCCGGCGCGTCGATGGGCGAGAACGCCCGCGACATGCGCGTCCACCCCGAGCGCGCCGACATGCTCGCCGCCCGCATCGAGCGCCTGGTGACCCTGCGGCGGACCGCGCGGGCCGAGCGCAAGGTGGCGATCGTGCTGTTCGGCTTCCCGCCGAACGCCGGCTCGATCGGCACTGCGGCGTTCCTCTCGGTCTACCAATCCCTGCACAACACCCTGACCGCGATGAAGGCCGACGGCTACGAGGTGGAAGTCCCAGCCAGCGTCGACGACCTGCGCAACGCGGTGCTCGCCGGAAACTCCGCCCGCTACGGCACCCCGGCCAACGTCCACCACCGCATCCCCGCCGAGGAGCACGTCCGCCGCGAGCGCCACCTGTCCGAGATCGAGGCGCAATGGGGTCCCGCCCCGGGCCGCCAGAACAGCAACGGCTCGGTGCTGTTCGTCCTCGGGGCGCAGTTCGGCAACGTCTTCGTCGGCGTGCAGCCGGGCTTCGGCTACGAGGGCGACCCGATGCGCCTGCTGTTCGAGCGGGGCTTCGCGCCGACCCACGCCTTCTCGGCCTTCTACCGCTACCTCCGCGACGACTTCCGCGCCGACGCGGTGCTGCATTTCGGCACCCACGGCGCACTCGAGTTCATGCCCGGCAAGCAGACCGGCCTGTCGGAAGCCTGTTGGCCGGAGCGGCTGATCGGGCCGCTGCCGAACGTCTACCTCTACGCCGCCAACAACCCCTCCGAGGGGATGATCGCCAAGCGGCGCTCGGCGGCGACCCTAGTCAGCTACCTGACCCCGAGCCTCGCCCAGGCCGGCCTCTACCGCGGGCTGATCGACCTCAAGGCGTCGATCGAGCGCTGGCGCGCCCTGGAGCCGGAGGCGGAAGCCGAGCGGCGCGACCTCGGCCAGCTCGTCCAGGCCCAGGCCGCCGCCCTCGACCTCACCCAGGCCGAGCCGGCCTGGGACGACCTCGCCGCCCGCATCCAGGCGCTCGGCCAAGCGGTCTACGAGCTCGAGCACACCCTGATCCCGCACGGCATGCACGTGGTCGGGAAGGGCACCCCGGCCGAGGAGCGGGTCGACCTGCTGCTGGCTTTGGCCGAAGCCTCCGCCGGCCTCGTGCCGGAGCGGGCCGGGATCGTCGCCCTGGTGGCCGGCGAGGGGGTCGACGCGGCCCTGGCCGCCGCGGGCCTGCCCCTCGACGAGACCCATCGCGCCGCCTTCCGCTCGCTGTCCGAGACCGACGCGCTGCTGGCGAAGGACCACGAGGTCGCCGGCCTGCTCAAGGCGCTCGATGGGCGCTTCATCGCGCCTGTGGCCGGCGGCGACCTCTTGCGCAACCCGGCCGTGCTGCCGACCGGGCGCAACCTCCACGGCTTCGATCCCTACCGCCTGCCGTCCGCCTTCGCGGTCGCGGACGGCGCGCGGCAGGTCGCCCGGATCCTCGCCCGCCACCGCGACGAGGGCGCAGCCCTGCCCGAGAGCGTCGCCCTAGTGCTGTGGGGGACCGACAACCTGAAGAGCGAAGGCGGCCCGATCGCCCAGGCGCTAGCCCTCATCGGCGCGACGCCCCGCTTCGACGGCTACGGCCGGCTCTGCGGCGCGACGCTGATCCCGCTGGAGACCCTCGGCCGCCCGCGCATCGACGTGGTCGTGACCCTGTCCGGCATCTTCCGCGACCTGCTGCCCTTGCAGACGAAGCTCCTGGCCGAGGCCTCTTACCTCGCCGCCACCGCCGACGAGCCGGTGGAGAGCAACTTCGTGCGCAAGCACGCCCTGGCGCACCAGGCCGAGCACGGCATCGACATCGAGACCGCGGCGCTCCGGGTGTTCTCGAACGCCGAGGGCACCTACGGCGCCAACGTCAACGGGCTGGTCGAATCCGGCCGCTGGGAGGACGAGGACGAGATCGCCGAGACCTTCTCGCGCCGCAAAAGCTTCGCCTACGGCCGCACCGGCCAGCCGGCGCCCCAGCGCGCGCTGATGCGCAGCGTCCTGGCCAAGGTCGACCTCGCCTACCAGAACCTCGATTCGGTCGAGGTCGGGGTCACGAGCGTCGACCATTACTTCGACGGGCTCGGCGGCATGGGCCGGGCGGTGGCGGAGGCCCGCGGCGCCGCGGTGCCGATCTTCATCAGCGACCAGACCCGCGGCGAGGGCACCGTGCGCTCGCTCTCCGAGCAGGTCTCGCTCGAGACCCGCACCCGCATGCTCAACCCGAAATGGACCGAGGGCATGCTCGGGCACGGCTACGAGGGCGTGCGCCAGATCGAGGCGCACCTCACCAACACCATGGGCTGGTCGGCGACGAGCGACGGCGTCGCCCCGTGGATCTACCAGCGCATCACCGAGACCTACGTCCTCGACCCCGCCATGCGCGAGCGCATGGCCGCCCTCAACCCGACCGCCTCGGCCAAAGTCGCACACCGGCTGATCGAGGCGCATCAACGCGGCTTCTGGACTCCCGACGCGGAGACGCGCGACGCGCTCGCCCGCGCCGAGGAGGAACTCGAGGACCGTCTCGAAGGCATCACCGCGGAGGTTGCGGCATGAACATCGCCATCAGGAATCCCATCGCCGCCCGCCGCGAGCCGGAAGGCAGCGTCCAGGTCTCGCTGGACGTCGCCATCGGCACGACCGCGAAGGTCTTCGCGGTCTACGGCAAGGGCGGCATCGGCAAGTCGACGACCTCGTCGAACCTGTCGGTCGCCTTCTCGAAGCTCGGCAAGCGGGTGCTGCAGATCGGCTGCGATCCGAAGCACGACTCGACCTTCACGCTCACCAAGCGCCTCGCGCCCACCGTGATCGATGCCCTGGAGGCGGTGCAGTTCCACTCCGAGGAGCTGCGCGTCGAGGACTTCGTGGCGGAAGGCTACAACGGCGTGATGTGCGTCGAGGCCGGCGGCCCGCCGGCCGGCACCGGCTGCGGCGGCTACGTCGTCGGCCAGACGGTGAAGCTCCTCAAGGAGCATCACCTCCTGGAGGACACCGACGTGGTGATCTTCGACGTGCTCGGCGACGTGGTCTGCGGCGGCTTCGCCTCACCGCTCCAGCACGCCGAGCAGGCGCTGGTCGTCACCGCCAACGACTTCGACTCGATCTTCGCCATGAACCGCATCGTCGCGGCGATCCACGCCAAGGCGAAGAACTACCCCGTGCGGCTCGGCGGCGTCATCGCCAACCGCTCGGCCAAGACCGACGAGATCGACCGCTTCAACGCCGCCGTCGGCCTGGAGCGCATCGCCCACTTCCCCGACCTCGACGTCGTCCGCCGGTCCCGGCTCAAGAAGCGGACCCTGTTCGAGATGGACCCGACGCCGGAACTCGAGGCCGTGACCACCGAGTACATGCGGCTGGCCGCCTACCTCTATGCCGGCGGCAAGCCGCTCTCCGCGATCCCGATGAAGGACCGCGACCTCTTCGAGTTCCTCGGGTTCGACTAGGGGCGCGCGCCATGACCAGCACCACCTACGCCGAACGCCGCGGCCAGCTCACCACTTACTTCGACCGCACCGCGGTCGAGGCCTGGGCGCGGCTCACCTCCGACGCGCCGGTCTCGAAGATCCGCGCGACGGTGAGGGCCGGCCGCGACGCCATGCGCGGCACGCTGCTGTCCTGGCTGCCGGACGACCTCAGCGGCCGGCGCATCCTCGATGCCGGCTGCGGCACCGGCGCGCTCAGCCTGGAGGCCGCGCGCCGCGGCGCCGAGGTCGTGGCCATCGACGTGTCGGCGACGCTGGTCGGCCTCGCCGCCGAGCGGACGGGGACGATCGCGGGTGGCGGGTCGATCGACTTCCGGGTCGGCGACATGCTCGATCCGAGCCTCGGCCGCTTCGACCACGTCGTCGCGATGGATTCGCTGATCCACTATTCCGCCGCCGACATCGCGCGGGCGCTGGCCGTGCTCGGGGAACGCACCGACGGCTCGGTCGTGTTCACGGTGGCGCCCCGCACCGCGCTCCTCACCGTGATGCACGCGGCCGGCAAGCTTTTCCCCAAGGGCGACCGGGCCCCGGCGATCGTGCCGATCACGCTGGGCGCGCTCGATCGGCGCATCGGCCGCGAGCCGGCGCTGGCCGAATTCGCGATCGCGCGCACGCATCGCGTCAACAGCGGCTTCTATCTTTCGAACGCGATCGAGCTGTCGCGGAGCCGCGCATGAAGCTCGGCCCCCGCCTGATCCAGCACCTCGCGGCGCTCGGCCCGTCGATCCTCCCTTTCGCCGACGCGGCGACGAAGGAGTTGCCGCTCGGCCGGCTGATGCGGCTGTCGCTGTTCCAGGTCACCGTCGGCATGGCCGCGGTGCTGCTGATCGGCACGCTCAACCGCGTCATGATCGTCGAGCTGGAAGTGCCGGCCTGGGTCGTCGCGCTGATGCTGTCCCTGCCGCTGATCTTCGCGCCCTTGCGGGCGTTGATCGGCTTCCGCTCGGACACCCACCGCTCCGTGCTCGGCTGGCGCCGGGTGCCCTACATCTGGTTCGGCACGCTGCTGCAGTTCGGCGGCCTCGCGATCATGCCGTTCGCCCTGCTGCTGCTGTCGGGCGACACCACCGGGCCGATGTGGGCCGGGCAGATCGCGGCCGCGCTCGCCTTCGTGCTGGTCGGCGCCGGGCTCCACACCACGCAGACGGTGGGCCTGGCGCTCGCCACCGACCTCGCCCCGGCCCATGCGCGGCCCAAGGTCGTCGCGCTGCTCTGCGTGATGCTGCTCGTGGGCATGATGGTCAGCGCGGTCGCGTTCGGCCTCCTGCTCGCCGACTTCTCGAAGGTGCGGCTGATCCAGGTCATCCAGGGCACGGCGCTCGTCACCATCGTCCTCAATGGCCTCGCCCTGTGGAAGCAGGAGGCGCGCGATCCCAACCGGGCCCGCGACGCGGCGCAGCCGAACTTCTCGGAATCCTGGGCCGCCTATGCGGGGCAGGGGCTGGCGCGCCGACGCCTCGTCGCGACCGGGCTCGGCACCGCGGCCTTCTCGATGCAGGACATCCTGCTGGAGCCCTATGGCGGCCAGATCCTGCACCTCTCGGTCGCCGCCACCACGGCCTTGACCGCTCTGCTGGCGGCCGGAGGCGGCCTCGGGCTGCTGGTGGCGGCGCGCTGGCTCAATCGCGGCGGAGACCCGTTCCGTGTCGCGGCGGCGGGTGCCGTGATCGGCATCCTCGCCTTCTCCTGCGTCGTGTTCGCCGCGCCGCTCGGCTCCACGCAGGTCTTCGCGGCTGGCGTCAGCCTGATCGGCTGCGGCGGGGGCCTGTTCGCCCACGGCACGCTCACCGCCTCGATGGCGAAGGCCGGGCCGGAGGATACCGGGCTGGCGCTCGGCGCCTGGGGCGCGGTCCAGGCGTCGGCCGCGGGCCTCGCCATCGCCGCGAGCGGAATCGTGCGCGACGCCGGCTCGAGCCTGGCGGCATCGGGGGCGCTCGGCGAGGCGATGAGCGACCCCTCGATCGGATACCTGATCGTCTACCACATCGAGATCGCACTGCTGTTCGCGACGCTCGTCGCGATCGGTCCGCTCGTGCGCGACCGCAGTCTGCAACCGGCGTCCAGGGTCCGATCCCTGTCCGCGCTGTCCACCTCGTCAACCTGACCGTCGGGAGATCGCCATGTCACCTGGAGCACTGCCCACGGGCGCACTGACCGGCTACGTCGACGTCGCGCAGATCGTCCTCTACGCGTTCTTCCTGTTCTTCTTCGGCTTGGTCTTCTGGCTCCGCCGCGAGGACCGGCGCGAGGGCTATCCGCTCGAGGCCGAGGTGACGGGCCGGCTCAAGAGCCCCGACCCGATCCTGATCCCGTCGCCGAAGCTGTTCCACCTCGCCGACGGCAAGATCAAGCAGGCCCCGCAGGCCGACATGGTGCCCGACCGCAACTTCGAGGGCCGCAAGCGCGAGCCCTGGCCGGGCGCCCCGCTGGAGCCGACCGGCGCCGACCCGATGTTCGCCCATGTCGGCCCCGGCTCCTGGGTGAGCCGCGACGACGCGTTCGACCACACCTTCGACGGCCAGAAGCGGATCGTGCCGTTGCGGGTCGCGACCCACTTCATGGTCCACGAGGACGGCCCGAACCCGATCGGCATGAGCGTCTTCGGCGCCGACAGCCAAGTCGCCGGAACGGTGTCGGACATCTGGATCGACCGCGGCGAGAGCTTCGCCCGCTACTACGAGGTCGAGCTCGGCGCCGGGGCGCGCCGGGTGCTGATGCCGGTCACCTTCTGCCGCACCGGCCGGTTCTCGCGCACCGTGAAGACCGAGGCGCTGCTGGCCCGCCAGTTCGCCGACATCCCCCCCCACGCCGACCCCGACGCGGTGACGCTCCTCGAGGAGGAGAAGATCATCGCCTACTTCGGCGCCGGCACCCTGTACGCCACACCCCAGCGCGCGGAGACCCTGATATGAGCGACCGCCGAATCCACGACACGAACCAAGACGACACGGTCGTCGACGACCGCATCCCGGAAGGCCTGCCCGAGGCGCTGCCGCCGGGCGAGCACATCCTCTGGCAGGGCCGGCCGACGGCCTTCGGCATGGCGGCGCGCCCGATGCACGGCGGGTTCGTGGTGCTGTGGTTCGCGGTGCTCGCCGCCTGGACCATCCTGCCGGCCGCCCTCGACGGGCCGGTGCTGGCCGGCCTCAAGGCCTCGTGGCCGACCTTCGCCGCCTGCGCCGCGGCGCTCGTCGTCGTCGGCGGGCTCGGCTGGCTCGCCTCCTGGACCACCACCTACACCATCACCAACCGCCGCGTGGTGATGCGGATCGGCATCGCGATCCCCGTCACCTTCAACCTGCCGCTGGCGCAGGTGGAGGACGCCGCGCTGCACAGCTTCGCCGACGGCACCGGCGACCTGCCGCTCCGGCTGAGCGCGGGCACCCGCGTCGCCTACCTGCACCTGTGGCCGCATGCGCGCCCCTGGCGCGTGACCGAGCCGCAGCCGATGCTGCGCTCGGTGCCCGATGCGGCCGCGGTGGCCGTCATCCTGGGCCGGGCGATCGTCGCCGCCCGCGCGCCGGAGGAGGAGTCGGCGCTGCCGATCCTCGTCGCCCGCCCGCAGGCCGCTTCGCGCCAGCCCCGCCTCGTCGCCGTCGGCGCGCGCTGAACCACGCGAGCCTCCCGGGCCTTCGAAGACGCAAGACCCTCAACGCCCGTCCCGGCCGACATGCCGGGGCGGGCGTTGGTTTTTCCAGAAAAGGTCGTTCCCGAACAACGACTTGATCATCCGAACAAAAAACGAGTTCGAAAAATCCAAAACCAGGATTGTCAAGCGCGCTTGACACCGGTTAACCTGACGCCAACGAGACGGCCCCGTGGCCAGGCACCACACGGTGCCGACGCGAGGATCGGTCCGGATGACGGTGAGGGAAGCCGATGGCTGAGGTTGCGGAGAGCGGGCCGGTCCCGGCGCTCGCACTGATCGGGGCCGGTGCGCTGCTCGGCTTCACCATGCTGGCGGTGATGGTCGGGCGCACCGAAGGCATCGGCCTCAGCGGCAATCCCGGCGGCAAGCCGGTCGCCTCCGTCTCCCTCCGCGTGCTGGACCGCTCGGACGGATCGATCCGGATCGAGGATGCCGCGAACGCGCGGCTGATCGAGACCGTCGAGCCCGGCCAGGACAACTTCGTCCGCGCGACCCTGCGCAGCTTCGGTCAGTCGCGCCTGCGCGCCGGCCTGACCTCGGCCGAGCCGTTCCGCCTGACCCGTTACGACGACGGATCCCTCGCCCTGATCGACGAGGTCACGGGCCGCAGCGTCAACATGGGCGCCTTCGGCCCGACCAATGCCCTCGCCTTCGCCAAGCTGCTGCCCGGCAACGCCCTTCCCGACGTGAGCGTCCCGCGATGATCGGATTTTTGAACGGCCGCCGCACGGTCGAGGTGCCCTGCACCGTCGAGATCGAGCAGACGCCCGAGAGCCTGCACGCCCACGTCAGCCTCGACGCCGACTTCGAGATCGAGCCTGGCGACGAGGTACAAGTCCACGATGCGCCGACCTCGGTGCCCTACGGCGAGCGCCTCGTCGTCCGCCGCACCGCGACGGTGACGCGGGCCGGGCGGATCGAGCGGCTCTGGACCAAGCTCGCCGGCCATCTCGAACTGACCGAACTCTACGAAGTCAGCTTCAGCGAGAGGAGGAAGCTTTGAACGCTCCCGTCAGGCATCCGCTGCCCAACCGTCCGGTCAACGAATCGACCAAGTCCGCGCAGGAGACGACCTTCCTCAGCCCGCGCTTCTACACCACCGACTTCGCGGAACTCGACCGCACGAACGTCGAGCCGGTCCGGGCCGAGTGGGACGTGCTGATCGAGGAGCTGCGCTCCGACCCGAACAAGCGGCACTTCACCCGCAACGCCGACTTCGACTGCGACCTGTCGCAGATGGAGCCCGAGCTCCGGAAGGAGTTTCTCGACTTCCTGGTCTCCTCGATCACGGCCGAGTTCTCGGGCTGCGTGCTCTACGCCGAGATGCGCAAGCGCGCCAAGAACAAGGACATCAAGGAGCTGTTCGGCTTCATGAGCCGCGACGAGGCGCGCCACGCCGGCTTCATCAACGACACGCTGAAGGACTTCGGCATCGGCGTCGACCTCGGCTTCCTGACGAAGTCGAAGAAGTACACGTTCTTCCGCCCGAAGTTCATCTTCTATGCGACCTACCTGTCGGAGAAGATCGGCTACGCGCGCTACATCACCATCTTCCGGGAGCTGGAGAAGCATCCCGAGCGGCGCATCCACCCGATCTTCAAGTGGTTCGAGAAGTGGTGCAACGACGAATTCCGCCACGGCGAGGCCTTCGCGCTCCTGATGCGCGCCAACCCGAAGCTGACGCAGGGGCTGAACCGCTACTGGATCAAGTTCTTCCTGCTGGCCGTGTTCGCGACGATGTACGTCCGCGACCATTGCCGCCCCGCCTTCCACGCCGCGCTCGGGGTCGACCCGTCGGATTACGACTTCACCGTCTTCCGCATCACCTCGGAAATCTCGAAGCAGACCTTCCCGCTGACGCTCGACCTCGACAACCCCAAGTTCAAGCAGCGGCTCGACACCCTGCTCGACTGCTCGGTGAAGATCGCCGAGGCGCGGGCGCAGGGCGGCGTCGCCGGCACGCTCAAGCGCGGCGTGCAGGTCGCGCGGGCGGCGGTCACCTTTGGGCGGCTCTACCTGCTGCCGACCCTGGACAACGCGATGCCCGCCGACATCCGCCTCGAGCCGGTGTGGTAGCGGGTCGGCGATGTCGCCCTACGCGGTTCCGGCCCTCTATGCGGTGGCGATCTGGTGGTTCTCCACCGGGTTGATCATCCTGCTCGACCACCTGCCGCGCCGCACCTTTCCGTGGAGCATGGCCGGCGGCACCGCGGTGCTGCTGGCGGCGCTCTACGCGATCGGCACGAGCGCCGGCGACGCGACGGAACGGGGGGCCTACACCGCCTTCACCGGCGCGCTGCTGGTCTGGGGCTGGCAGGAGATGAGCTACTACATGGGCTTCGTCACCGGACCGCGCCCCGAGGCGTGCCGGCCGGGCGCCCGCGGATTCGAGAAGTTCCGGGCGGCGGTGGCCACGAGTCTGTGGCACGAGCTCGCCATCGTGCTCGGCGCGCTGGCGGTCCTCGCGCTCACCTGGAACGCGCCGCAGAAATTCGCCCTGTGGACCTACTGCGTCCTGTGGGGAATGAACCTCAGCGCCCGGCTGAACCTGTTCCTCGGGGTGCGCAACCTCAACGCCGAGTTCCTGCCCGATCACCTGTCCTATCTCGGCTGCTACCTGACGAAGCGGCCGATGAACCTGCTGTTCCCGGTGTCGGTCAGCGTCGCCACCGTGGTCGTCGTGCTCCTGGGGCAGGTGGCGCTCGCCGAGCCGATCACGCCGCACGCGATGGTCGGCTTCACCATCCTCACCACGCTGATGGGTCTGGCGACCCTCGAGCACTGGTTCCTGATGCTGCCGCTGCCCGCGGCCGCCCTGTGGAACTGGAGCCTACCGCCGAAGGTCGCGGCCTCCGCCGCGACCGTGACGACACCGGTGCCGGCCGAGCCGGGCCGGCGTGACGCGGCCTGACGCGGGAGAACCCGCGCGATCGTAAAGAGGACGGGGAGACGAGCGATGGATTACGAAGCGTTCTTCGGCGCCGAGCTTCAGAACCTGCACCGGGAAGGCCGCTACCGCGTCTTCACCGATCTCGAACGTCAGAACGGGCGCTTCCCGCACGCGACCCACCACAGCCCGGAGGGCGAGAAGCCCGTCACGGTCTGGTGCTCGAACGACTATCTCGGGATGGGCCAGCACCCGGACGTGCTCGCGGCCATGCACGAAGCGCTCGACCGCTGCGGCGCGGGTGCGGGCGGCACCCGCAACATCTCCGGCACCAACCATTACCACGTGCTGCTGGAGCGCGAGCTCGCCGACCTCCACGGCAAGGAGGCGGCCCTGCTGTTCACCTCCGGCTACGTCTCGAACTGGGCGGCGCTTGGCACGCTCGGCGCGAAGCTGCCCGGTTGCGTGATCCTTTCCGATTCCGAGAACCACGCCTCGATGATCGAGGGCATCCGCGCGAGCCGCGCCGAGCGCCAGATCTTCCGCCACAACGACCCGGAGGACCTCGACCGCAAGCTGCGGATGATCGAGCCCGGCAGGCCGAAGCTCGTGGCCTTCGAATCGGTCTACTCGATGGACGGCGACATCGCCCCGATCGACGAGATCTGCGACGTGGCCGAGGCGCACGGTGCGCTCACCTACCTCGACGAGGTCCACGCCGTCGGCCTCTACGGCGCGCGCGGCGGCGGCATGTCGGAGCGCATGGGGCTGGCCCACCGCCTCGACGTGATCGAGGGGACGCTGGGCAAGGCCTTCGCGGTCCATGGCGGCTACATCACCGCGAGCGAGAAGCTGTGCGACTTCGTCCGCAGCTTCGCCTCGGGCTTCATCTTCACCACTTCGCTGCCGCCGGCGGTGGCGGCGGGCGCGGCCGCCAGCATCCGCCACCTCAAGCAGAGCGGCGTCGAGCGCGCCCGCCACCAGGAGCGGGTGCAGCGGGTGCGCGAGCGCCTGGACGCGGCCGGCATCCCCTACCTGCCGAACGACAGCCACATCGTCCCGGTGATGGTCTGCGACCCGGTGCTGTGCAAGGCGATCTCCGACACCCTGCTCGACGAGTTCGGCATCTACGTGCAGCCGATCAACTACCCGACCGTCGCCCGCGGCACCGAGCGCCTGCGCATCACCCCGTCTCCGCTGCACACGGACGCCGACATCGAGCATCTGGTCGGGGCACTCGCCGCGATCTGGGGGCGGATCGGACTGGAACGGGTGGCGGCGGAGTAGGGGACGCGCCCGGGCACCGGATGGCGCGTTGAAAGCTCCGGGCGGCCCCTCTCCCATGGGGAGGGGACCCGCGACTGACTTAAGCGGTGTGGGGATGCGGCGGCCCGCAGCGTCAAATGGGAACGCCCCGTGCGTTTCGAAGGCTTGGGTGCCATTCTCGATCGCACCGCCGGCCTCCGCCCTCCCGGGTGATGAATCGGCGTGACCACACCCTCGAATCGTCGAGTCCCGAACGCGTGACAACCTTCCCCTTCACCGCCATCGTCGCCCAGGACGAGATGCGTCAGGCGCTGCTGATCGCGGCGGTCGACCCGTCGGTGGGGGGCGTGCTGGTGTTCGGCGACCGCGGGACCGGCAAGTCCACCGCGATCCGGGCGCTGGCCGGGCTGCTGCCGCGGATGCGCGCGGTCGTCGGCTGTCCCTATGCCTGCGACCCGGCAGCGCCCGCCGAGGCGTGCCCGCATTGCGCGGGAAAGCTTGAGCGGAAGAGCGCCCTCGTGCCGGTGCCGGTGGTCGATTTGCCGCTCGGGGCGACCGAGGACCGGGTCGTCGGCGCGCTCGACCTGCAGCGGGCGCTGGCGCTCGGCGAGAAGGCGTTCGAGCCAGGGTTGCTGGCGCGGGCCAACCGCGGCTTCCTCTACATCGACGAGGTCAACCTGCTGGAGGACCACCTCGTCGACCTGCTGCTCGACGTGGCCGCGAGCGGGGTCAACACCGTCGAACGCGAGGGCCTGTCGATCCGCCACCCGGCGCGCTTCGTGCTCGTCGGCTCCGGCAACCCGGAGGAGGGGGAGCTGCGGCCCCAACTCCTCGACCGGTTCGGCCTCGCCGTCGAGGTGGCGACGCCGACGGACATCGCGACCCGCATCGACGTGGTCCGCCGCCGCGACGCCTACGAGCGCGACCCGGCCGCGTTCTGCGCCACGTACAGCAAGGCAGAGCGGGCGCAGGCCAAGCAGATCACCCTCGCGCGCGAGCGGCTTCCGGCCGTGACGATCCCCGACGCGGTGCTGGAGGCCTGCGCGCGACTCTGCCTCGCGCTCGGCACCGACGGGTTGCGCGGCGAACTGACCCTGATGCGCACCGCCCGCGCGCTCGCCGCGCTCGACGGCACGCACGACGTGACCATCGATCACGTCCGCCGGATCGCGCCGGCGGCGCTCCGCCATCGCCTGCGCCGCAACCCGCTCGACGAAGCCGGCTCCACCGCCCGCGTGGCGCGTGCCGTCGCCGAGGTCCTGGCGTGACCCCTGAGCCCGGCGCGGGGCGCTGGGCCGACGCGATCCGGGTCGCGGCGCTGCTCGCCGCCGACCCGCAGGCCTGCGTCGGCATCCGCCTGCGCGCCGGGGCCGGCCCGGTGCGCGACGCCTGGCTCCGGCACCTGACCGACCGGCTTGCAACCGGCACTCCCGTTCGCCGCTGCCCGCCCGGGATCGGCGACGACCGCCTGCTCGGCGGCCTCGACCTCGCCGCGACCCTGTCGGCCGGGCGGCCGGTGGCGCAGGCGGGACTGCTCGCCGAGGCCGATGGCGGCCTCCTCGTCGTGCCGATGGCCGAACGGCTGTCGCCGGGTACGGCGGCGCGCCTTGCGGCCGCCCTCGACACGGGCACGGTCGCGGTCGCCCGCGACGGGTTCTTCGAGACGCGGGCGGCACGGTTCGGGTTGGTGCTGCTCGACGAGGGACTCGACGACGAGGCACCGCCCGTCGCGCTCACCGAACGCCTCGCCTTCGACGTGGATCTCCGGGACCTCGCGCTGCGGGACATCGAAGGCGCGACCGCATCCGACCCGGCTCGACGCACGCCCGACCGGGCGATGGAACCGGACGACGCCTCCGAAGCCGTGGCCGCACTCTGCGCCGCCGCCGAAGCCCTCGGCGTGGCGTCGCTACGCGGGCCGTTGCTCGCCGTGCGGATCGCCCGGCTGATCGCCGCCTGCGACGGACGGAGCGTGCTGGCGGAACCCGATCTCGCCGAGGCGGCGCGCTTCGTGCTTGGGCCGCGGGCGACGCGGATGCCCGCTCCCGAGCAGCCCGGCGACGACGCCGAGCCGCCGCCGCCACAGGCATCCCCCGAGGACGATCGGCCGCCCGACGCGTCCGCGGACGAGGCGGCCTCGGAGCTGCAGCAGGCCGAACCGCCGAGCCTCGACGACGTCGTGCTTGCAGCCGCGCTCGCGGCGATCCCACCCGGCCTGCTCGCGGCGCTCGCCGCCGGCCAGGCGCCGGCGCGCGGCGGCAAGGCCGGAAAGGCGGGAGCCGCCGCCGCGGCCATGCGGCAGGGCCGGCCGATCGGCGCGCGCGCCGGCGATCCGCGTTGCGGGCGCCTCGCCCTGCTGGCGACCCTGCGGGCCGCCGCCCCCTGGCAGGCCCTCCGGCGGTCGGAGACCGGAGCGGGCGAGGCGAGGGCGATCATCGTGCGGCCGGAGGACATCCGGATCACGCGCTACCGCCAGCGGACCGAGAGCACGACAATCTTCGCGGTCGACGCCTCCGGCTCGGCGGCGCTCGAGCGGCTCGCCGAGGCGAAGGGGGCGGTCGAGCTGCTGCTGGCGGAGGCCTACGTTCGGCGCGACCGGGTCGCCCTCGTCGCCTTCCGCGGGCGGGCGGCGGAGCTCGTGCTGCCGCCGACGCGGTCGCTGGTGCGCGCCAAGCGCGGGCTCGCGGAACTGCCCGGCGGCGGCGGCACGCCGCTGGCCGCGGGGCTCGACGCGGCGGCCGACATGGCGCTCGCTGTCCGCCGCGGCGGCGGCACCCCGGTCGTCGTGCTGCTCACCGATGGGCGCGCCAACGTCGACCGCACCGGGACTCCGGGCCGGCCGCGCGCCTCCGAGGACGCGCGCGCGGCAGCCCTGCGTTTCCGCGCGGCAGGATACGCTGCGATCCTCATCGACACCGCACCGCGACCCCAGGATTCGGCGCGCGCGCTGGCCGAGGCGATGGGCGCCCGCTATCTCCCGTTGCCGCAGGCCGACGCCCGCAAGCTCAGTGCCGCGGTACGTGCCGCGGGCGAGGCGGCGTGACGGCGCGGGTCGGCAAGCTTGGGGAACGATGACACGCATGTCCGAGGACCGCCCGGATTGGGAGCGCGAGGGGCGCGACTGGCCGCATCGTGACGCAAGCCGCTTCGTCGAGGCCTCCGGTTTGCGCTGGCACGTGCAGGAGATGGGACCGGCCGACGCCCCCGTGCTGCTCCTCGTCCACGGGACGGGTGCGGCGACGCATTCCTGGCGCGGGCTGATGCCGGCGCTGGCCGGTCGCTTCCGTGTGATCGCGCCGGACCTGCCCGGCCACGGCTTCACCGATCCGTTGCCCGCCGGCCGCCTGTCGCTTCCCGGCATGGCGTCGGCGCTCGCCGACCTCACGACGCAGCTCGGCGTGCATCCGGCGGTGGCGGTCGGCCATTCGGCGGGCGCTGCGATCCTGGCGCGGACGTGCCTCGATGGGCGGCTCGCGCCGCGGCTGCTAGTGGCGCTGAACGGCGCCCTCAAGCCGTTCCCGGGACTCGCGTCGATCCTGTTCCCGAGCATGGCGCGGATGCTGTTCCTCAACCGGATGACGCCCAAGATCTTCGCCTGGACGGCGGACCGCGCCGCCGTGCAGCGGCTGATCCAGGGCACCGGCTCGCGCCTCGATCCGGCCGGCCTCGACCTCTACCGCCGCCTGTTCCAGAAGCCCGCCCACGTGGCCGGGGCGCTCGGCATGATGGCAAACTGGAACCTCGACGCCCTCGATCGCGAGCTGCCGCGGCTTGCGGTGCGCATGCTCCTCGTCGTCGGCTCCGACGACAAGGCGATCGCCCCCGACACCGCCTTCGCCGTCCGCGACCGCCTGCCCGACGCCCGCGTCGAGCTGATGCGCGGCCTCGGCCACCTCGCCCACGAGGAGGCGCCCAAGCGCGTCGCCGCGGCGATCGTCGCAGAGGTCGAGGCAATCGGCCTGCTCGCCGAGACGCGACCGAACTGAAGGCTCGCCCCTCAGAATGGCTCTTGCCTGAGGCCGGCTTTCGCCCCTAGTGTCAAACTATGTTGACACTCGATGCGTTAGACACGTTGACACGCACCGACCGCCGGCCCCACGCCGTCATCGTCGGCAGCGGCTTCGGCGGGCTCGCCGCCGCGATCCGGCTCGGCGCCCGCGGTTATCGCGTGACGGTGCTCGAACGCCTCGACAAGCCGGGCGGGCGGGCGCGGGTCCACCGGCAGGACGGCTTCACCTTCGACGCCGGCCCGACCATCGTCACCGCGCCGTTCCTATTCGAGGAGCTCTGGGCGCTGTGCGGGCGGCGCATGGAGGACGACGTCACCTTGGTACCGATGCGGCCCTATTACCGCATCCGCTTCGACGACGGCGCCACCTTCGACTATTCCGGCGACCTCGCCGCCATGCGGGCGGAGGTCGCGAAGTTCTCGCCCGCCGACGTCGCCGGCTACGAGCGCTTCATGGCGCAGAGCGAGGCGATCTTCCGCGTCGGCTTCGAGGAACTCGGCCACGTGCCCTTCGGAAAGATCCGCGACATGCTACGGATCGCCCCCGACCTGGTGCGGCTCGGTGGCCACCGAAGCGTCTACGACGTGGTGGCCAAGTACATTCGCGACGAGCGCCTGCGCACCATCTTCAGCTTCCACCCGCTACTGATCGGCGGCAGCCCGTTCCGGGCGAGCGCGATCTACTGCCTGATCGCCCACCTCGAGCGGCGCTGGGGCGTGCACTTCGCCATGGGCGGCACTGGTCGCCTCGTCGACGGCCTCATCGGCCTGATCGCGGGGCAGGGTGGTTCGCTCCGTTGCAACGCGGAGGTCGCCGAGATCACCGTCGCCGGCGGCGCCGCGACCGGCGTGCGCCTCGCCGACGGCGAGACCATTCCCGCCGACATCGTCGTGTCCAACGCCGATTCCGCGCACACCTACCGCAATCTGGTCCCGGCTTCCGCCCGCCGACGCTGGACCGACCGCAAGGTCGAGCGCGCCCATTCCTCCATGGGCCTGTTCGTCTGGTACTTCGGCACGAAGCGGAAATACCCGGACGTCGCCCACCACACCATCCTGATGGGGCCGCGCTACCGCGCGTTGATCGACGACATCTTCCGCAAGAAGCGCCTCGCCGACGACTTCTCGCTCTATCTCCACAGGCCGACCGAGACCGACCCGATGCTGGCGCCGCCGGGATGCGACGCGTTCTACGTGCTCTCGCCGGTGCCGAACCTCGCCGGCGGCCAGGATTGGGCCGCGCTCGCCGAACCCTACCGACGGCGCATCGAGGCCTCCCTCGAGGCGACGGTGCTGCCGGACCTGTCGTCCGAGATCGTCACCTCGAAGGTGACGACGCCGCAGGATTTCTGCGACGACTTCCTCAGCTTCCGCGGCTCCGGTTTCGGACTCGAGCCGGTGCTGACGCAGTCGGCGTGGTTCCGGCCGCACAACGCGTCTGAAGACGTGCGCAACCTGTTCCTGGTCGGCGCGGGCACCCATCCCGGCGCCGGCCTGCCCGGCGTCCTGTCCACGGCCCGCGTCCTCGATACGGTGGTTCCCGATGCGCGCGTCTTCGCCTGAGTCGCTTCCGGCCGAGTTCCTGGCCGCCCTACGCCCGGCCTCGTCGCACGCGTCGGAGGCCGACCACGCCGCCTGCCGCGCCGCGATCCGCACGGGGTCGCGCAGCTTCTACGCCGCCTCGCATCTGCTGCCGCCGAGCGTCCGGCGCGCGGCCTACGGGCTCTACGCCTTCTGCCGGATGTCGGACGACCTCGTCGACGAGGCGGAATCCGGCGCCGCGCCCGGGGCGGTGCTCCGCCTCGACGCGCGGCTCGCGCGCATCCATGCCGGCCGCCCCGCCGACCACGCCGCCGACCGGGCGCTGGCCGACGTCGTCGCCGACCACGCGATTCCGCAGGCGCTGCCGGCGGCGCTGATCGAAGGGTTCGCCTGGGATTGCGAAGGCCGTCGCTACGCGACCTTGGGCGAACTCTGCGCCTACGCCGCCCGGGTCGCGGCTTCTGTGGGCGCGACGATGACGCTGATCATGGGCGTGCGCGACGCCGACGTGCTGGCGCGGGCCTGCGACCTCGGCGTCGCGATGCAGCTCACCAACATCGCCCGCGACGTCGGCGAGGATGCGCGCATGGGGCGCCTCTACCTGCCCCTCGACTGGCTCGACGAGGCCGGCATCGATCCGGACGCGTTCCTGGCCGAGCCGACGGCGACGGATGCCCTGCGCGACGTGGTCGCCCGGCTGCTGGCTGCCGCGGATGTGCTCTACGCCCGCTCGGAGGCCGGCGTCGGCGGCCTGCCGCTCGCCTGCCGCCCGGCGATCCGGGCCGCGCGCCTGATCTACGCCGAGATCGGCGCGGAGATCGCCCGGAACGGGTTCGACAGCGTCACCCGCCGCGCCCGCGTCGGGGCGGGGCGCAAGCTGCAGCTGCTCACCCGCGCCGCGCTGCCGCTGGGCGGCGGCGCCGACCGCGACGCGCCGAGCCTGCCCGAGACCGCCTACCTCATCGAAGCCGTGCCGGCGCGCACGCCGCTGGGCCGCCCCTGGTGGGACATCCCGGGCCAGGCGGTGCGGGTGCTCGAGATGATCGAGGCGTTGCGCGAGCGTGAGGGGACGGGCCGAGAGACGGCATGACCGACCCGCTCTTCGCGGTCTTCGACATCGGGCTCGTCTTCGCCCTCGCCCTCGGGCTGGCGATCTGGCAGCTCGTGTCGCTCCGGCGCGGCTTGCGGCGGGACCGTGCGGCCGAAGCGACGCGGACCGACCGCGAGGAGTAGCGCGCGCCTCTTCCGCTCCACCCTACAGAGTAGGAAGGGCGTCGCGATCATCCCTTCTACGTCAGGAGGCCCGGCCCGCTGCGGTGCCGCCGAGGTGGAACACCCGGTGGGGCACGAGCTCGCCGCGCTCGACGTCGCCCACCGCGACCAGGATGCCACCGCAGGTCGCGAAGATCTTGCCCTCGACCGGCGCGTCGCGGCCGCGCAAGATCACCGACTGGCCGCGCATCAGGCGCATCGCCATGTCGCGCGAGACCGAGACGGAGGCGATCGCATCGAGCGCGGTCTCCACTGGCATCAGGTGCGCGAGGCTGCTCTCGGGGCCGGCCGCGTCGAGGCCGGCGACGTTGCAGGAATCGGCCTCCGTGAACGGCCCGACCCGGGTTCGGCGCAGGGCCGAGACGTGGCCGCGGCAGCCGAGCATGCGGCCGAGATCGCGCGCCAGCGCCCGCACATAGGTGCCCTTGCCGCATTCAGCCTCGATCACCGTGCGGTCGCCATCGTGCTCGACGACCGCGAGGCGGTCGATCTGCACCGGGCGGGCCACCAGCTCGACCACCTCGCCGTCGCGAGCGAGGTCGTAGGCGCGTTCGCCCTGAATCTTGATCGCCGAATAGCGCGGCGGCACCTGCTCGATCGCGCCGACGAAGCTCGGCAGCGCGGCCTCGACCTCCTCGCGGCTCGGGCGGTCGTCGCTCGTCGCCACCGGGCGCCCCTCGGCGTCGTCCGTGTCGGTCTCGATGCCCCAGCTCACGGTGAAGCGGTAGGCCTTGCGGCCGTCCATCACGAAGGGAACGGTCTTGGTGGCCTCGCCCAGCGCGATCGGCAGGATGCCGGAGGCCAGCGGATCGAGGGTGCCGGCATGCCCCGCCTTCTTGGCGTTGAACGCGCGCTTCACCACTGCGACCGCGTGCGTCGAGGTCATGCCAACGCCCTTGTCGAGGATGACCCAGCCCGACACGTCGCGCTTCTTCGGCCGGTCGGAGCGCGGACCACCACGGGGCGGGCGACGGCCTTCGTCACCGCGGCGCTCGCCCGATGACGGGATCTCCGGGGTCGATGCCGGATGCTCTGAGGTCGGGACGTCGTTCATGGAAACCTCGGTCGGCGTCATGCTTTTTACGTGGGTCGGCGAAACGGGGTCCAGGCGGGTGCGCCTGACCTCCGGGGCCGCGTCAGGTGCGTCGGTCGTCGCCGTCCGCGTCGTCCTCGTCCGGCGAACCCTTGTCGAGGTCGCGCTGGACGCGCTCGTTGCGCAGCAGCGCGTCGATCCGGGCGGCCTCGTCGAACGTGTCGTCGCGTAGAAAGCGCAACTCCGGGGCGAATTTGAGGTTCACCCGCCGCGCGACCTCCTGGCGGAGCGCCTTGCGGTTGCGATCGAGCGCGGCGATGACCGGCGCCTCGTCCATGCCGCCGAGCGGCATGACGTAGGCTGTGGCGAGCTTCAGATCGGGCGACATCCGAACCTCGGGCACGGTCACAACGTGGCTGCCGAGCACCGGATCCTGGATGTCGCCGCGCTGGAGCACTTCGGCGAGCGCGTGGCGCACGAGTTCGGCGATGCGCTGCTGCCGCAAGGTCGGGCCGGTCGGGTTGGGTTTCTGGGCCATGGTCTCTTCGGTCTCGCGCAAGGCCGTCCGGCGGGCGGACGGGGCGGGACGGGAATACGAAAAAAGACGGCCGCGGCAGGAGCCGCGGCCGCCGTGTCGATGCGCTGTCGAACGCGATCAGAGCGTGCGGCGGATCTCTTCGACCCGGTAGCACTCGATGGTGTCGCCAGCGCGCATGTTCTCGAAGTTCTCGAACGCCATGCCGCAATCCTGGCCCGACGTGACTTCCTTCGCGTCGTCCTTGAAGCGCTTCAGCGTCGAGAGCTTGCCCTCGTGGATCACCACGCTGTCGCGGATCAGGCGGACATGGGCGCCGCGCTGGACCACGCCGTCGGAGACGCGGCAACCGGCGACCTTGCCGACCTTCGAGACCTCGAAGATCTCCTGGATGAAGGCTTCGCCCAGGCGCTCCTCGCGGAGCGTCGGAGGCAGCATGCCCGACAGGGTCGCTTTGATGTCGTCCACAAGGTCGTAGATGATGTTGTAGTAGCGGATCTCGACGTCGTTGCGCTCGGCGAGCTCCCGCGCCTCCTTGTGGGCGCGGATGTTGAAGCCGATCACCACCGCCTTGGAGGCGGTCGCCAGCGTCACGTCCGACTCGGTGATGCCGCCGACGCCGGCGAGCAGGATGCGCGCCGAGACCTCGTCGTTGCCGAGCTTCTCCAGAGCGCCGGAGATCGCCTCGACCGAGCCCTGCACGTCGCCCTTGATGATGACCGGCAGCTCCTTGCGGCCGGCGCCTTCCTTCAGGTCGCGCATCATGTCGACGAGCGAGCGGTTGGCGCCGCCCGTGCGGGCGTTCTGGCGCTCGCGCTTGGTCCGGGCGCGGTACTCGGTGACCTCGCGGGCGCGGGCCTCGCTCGGCACCACGATCACGCGGTCGCCGGCGTCGGGCGTGCCGTTGAAGCCGAGGACCTCCACCGGGACCGACGGCCCGGCATACTGGATGTTCTCGCCCTGGTCGTCGATCAGCGCGCGGACGCGGCCCCACTCGGCGCCGGCGACGACGATGTCGCCGGTGAACAGGGTGCCGCGCTGCACCAGCACGGTGGCCACGGGCCCGCGCCCGCGATCGAGCTTGGCCTCGATGACCGTGCCCTCGCCGTCGCGCTTCTCGTTGGCGCGCAGGTTCATGATCTCGGCCTGCAGTTGCAGGCCCTCGAGCAGGTCGGGCAGGCCGTCGCCGGTCTTGGCCGAGACCTCGAACTCCAGGGTCTCGCCGCCCATCGACTCGACCTGGATGTCGTGCTGCAGCAGCTCGGTGCGGACGCGCTGCGGGTTCGCCTCGGGCTTGTCGATCTTGTTGATCGCCAGGATGAGCGGAACGCCCGCCGCCTTCGCGTGCTGGATCGCCTCAATGGTCTGGGGCATCACGCCGTCGTCGGCCGCCACCACCAGCACGACGATGTCCGTCACCTTGGCGCCGCGGGCGCGCATCGAGGTGAAGGCCGCGTGGCCGGGGGTGTCGATGAAGGTGACCATGTCGCCGGACGGCGACGCGACCTGATAGGCGCCAATGTGCTGGGTGATGCCGCCGGCCTCGCCGTCGACCACGTGCTCCTTGCGGATCGCGTCGAGGAGCGAGGTTTTGCCGTGATCGACGTGACCCATGATCGTGACGACCGGGGGACGGGGATCGAGATCCTCGTCGAGATCCGGCTCGTCGGAGGTCAGGCCCTCTTCCACGTCCGACTCGGCGACGCGGCGCACGGTGTGCCCCATCTCCTCGGCGATGAGCTGCGCCGCGTCCGAATCGATCACGTCGGTGATCTTGTGGATCTCGCCCTGCTTCATCAGCAGGCGGATCACGTCCACCGCACGCTCGGACATGCGGTTGGCGAGCTCCTGGATCGTGATCGTCTCCGGGATCGTCACCTCACGCGACAGCTTCTCCTTCTGCTCGACGTGCCGGCTGCCGCTCATGCGCTGCTGGCGACGGCGGAAGGAAGCGATCGAACGGGTGCGCTCGTCCTCACCGGACGTCGCGGTCGCGATGGTGAGACGGCCGCGGCTGCGGTCGCCGCCGGGCTGCTTCGGGGTCTTGGGCGGCGTGATGATCTTCAGCGGCATGCCGGGACGGCGGATGACGCGCTTGGTCTCGCTCTCGTCCTCGTTCGCCGCCGGACGGCCGGCCGGACGCGCGGCGGAGCCGGCGGGGCGGGCCGCCGTGGTCGGGCTCGCGCTCTTCTCCGGCTCCGGCGCCGGAGCGGGCTTGGCCATGAAGTTCAGGTTCTGCGGCTTGCGCACGTCCGGTGAGGACGAGCGCACCCGTTCGATCGCTTCCTTCCGCCGTCGCCAGCAGCGCATGAGCGGCAGCCGGCACGTCGAGCAGAAGGAGAAGCTGTCGCGTGAGGTGACGATCCCGG
>NZ_VRUW01000043.1:0-40054 GCF_008039475.1 Methylobacterium sp. WL12
GAATCGGGTCGGCCGGGGCGCCGAGCGCCGGGAGCGCGGCGGCGACGAGCGACAGGGCCGCCAGGGCGGCGATCGGTGCCGGAATCGGCGGAATGATCGGGAAGCGGGGCATGGCGTCTCCTTGTATCCGGCTCGCAAGGGTTTCGGCGCATCACGCATGACGGGCCGGCGCGATGCAAAGCGGAGTCCGCTCACGCCTCGAGCGGGATCTCGATGCGGAAGCGGGCGCCCTGCCCGCGCGGGGTCGCGACCCGGGCGTCGAGCTGGCGGGCGAGGTTCGTGATCACCCGCATGCCGAGGCTGCGCGAGGCCCGGCCGATGTCGAAATCCGCCGGCAGGCCGACGCCGTCGTCCGACACGTCGAGGACGAGCATCCCGCCGGCGCAGGCGGCGCCGACGCGCACCTCGCCGGTCCGGTCCGGGTAGGCGTACTTGATGGCGTTGGTGACGAGCTCGTTGACCATCAGCCCCATCGGGATCGCCCGGTCGGCCGAGACCCGCAGCGGTTCTGCCGCGCACAGGATGCGGTGGCTCGGCGCGCTGCCCTGGAGGTTGGCCGCCAGCGTCTCGAGGAACTGCCCGAGGTCGATCTCGCCCGGCGTGGTGTCGCCCTGGCGCCAGAGCTGGTCGTGGACCCCGGCGATGGCCTCCACCCGGGTGCGGGCGTCGATCAGCGCGTCGCGCACCGGGCCCGCGTCGGCGTTGCGCGCCTGGAGCGCGAGCAGGCTCGCGACGATGGCCAGGCTGTTCTTCACCCGGTGGCTCATCTCGCGCACGAGCAGGTCCTGCCGCGTCAGAGCCTGCCGGAGCAGCCCTTCCGTGCGCTGCCGCTCGATCGCGCCGCCGAGCAGGTTGGCGAACCCCTGCATGAAGGCGATGTCGGCCTCCGTGAACATGCCCTCGCGGGTGTCGTCCACCTCGAGCACCCCGAAGGCGCCCTCGCGGTTCTCGATCAGCACGTTGATCGCCCGGCGGATGCCGTGCTCGGCCATGATCTGCGGCGTGCGGAAGCGGGCCTCGTTCTCGAGGTGGTTGGAGATCACCGGCCGGCCGGTCTTAAGGGCGAAGCCCGCGGGCGAGGCGAGGTCGGCGCCGACGCGGGCGCTGCCGACGACGTTCGGCCCCCAGCCGACGCCGGCGCGCACCAGCAGCATGTCCTCGTCGTGCAGGTGCTCCAGCGCCTTGCAGAACTCGGCGCCCATGCCCTCGGCGCAGAGTTCGGTCGCCCGCTGCAGCAACCCGTCGACGTCGTCGCCGCGCAGGGCCTCGACGCCGAACTCGGACAGGATGGCCTGCTGGCGGAGGCGGTAGGTCAGGTCCGGGTGGTGATCGCTCATGACCGGGTCAGGGTAGCAGGGATGGCCGCGGGAGGCGACGCGTTCCGGTCCCCCTACCCCGTTCCGTCCTCGCCTTCGTGCCCCCCGGCGCCCTGCCCCGCGCCCTAATCAGCACCTTGCCTGGCGACCTGCGATTGCAGGTCCACTGGCCTTTGCGCGGCGTGGTCCTATCTGGTGCGGTTCCAAGCTGCGCCATGCCCGGAGACCGCATGATACCTCTCAGGCTCACCGTGAACGGCACGGCGCGCGAGGTCCTCCTGGAGGATCCCCGCGTGACCCTGCTGGACCTGCTGCGCGAGCGCCTCCATCTCACCGGCTCGAAGAAGGGCTGCGACCGCGGACAGTGCGGCGCCTGCACGGTGCTGGTCGACGGCCGGCGGATCAACGCCTGCCTCGCGCTCGCGATCAGCCTCGACGGCGCCTCGGTCACCACGATCGAGGGCCTGGCGGACGGCGATCGCCTGCATCCGGTGCAGGAGGCCTTCATCGCCCATGACGGCTTCCAGTGCGGCTTCTGCACGCCGGGCCAGATCATGAGTGCGGTCGGGCTCATCGCCGAAGGGCAGGCGGGGACCGATCCCGAGCGGATCCGCGAGGGCATGAGCGGCAACCTCTGCCGCTGCGGCGCCTATGCGGGCATCGGCGAGGCGGTGCTGGCCGCCCAGACCGCCGGCGACGGCCAAGCCGCCGGCGTGATGATGCGGGAGGACGCGGCGTGAACCTGTTCGACTACACCCGTCCCGCCAGCGTCGCTGAGGCGATCGCGGCGGCGCAGGCCCCCGGCGCCGCCTATCTCGGCGCCGGCACCAACCTGCTCGACCTGATGAAGGGCGGCGTCGTCACGCCGGCCCGCCTCGTCGACGTCACCCGCCTCCCCGGCCTCGACCGCCTCGACGTCCTCGACGACGGTGGCGTGCGGGTCGGCGCGCTGGTGCGCAACAGCGACCTCGCCCACGATGCGCATTTCGCCAAGGCCTATCCGGCGGTGGCCGAGGCGCTGCTGTCGGGTGCGTCGGCGCAGCTGCGCAACGCCGCGACCGCTGCCGGCAACCTGATGCAGCGCACCCGCTGCCCCTATTTCGCCGACGCCACCTCCCCCTGCAACAAGCGTACGCCGGGCTCGGGGTGTGCCGCGCTCGGTGGGGCGACGCGGCTGCACGCGGTGCTCGGCTGGAGCGAGCACTGCATCGCCACCCACCCGTCCGACTTCTGCGTGCCGCTGGCGGCCCTCGACGCCGTCGTCGAGATCGAGGGCGCGGCGGGCCGGCGCGAGGTGGCGCTCGAGTCCTTCCACCGCCTGCCCGGCGACGCGCCGGAGCGAGAGGCCGACCTTGCGCCGGGCGAGCTGATCACCGCGGTGCGGCTGCCGCCGGAGGCGGCGGGGTTTGCGGCCCATTCCCGCTACCTCAAGGTCCGCGACCGCACCTCCTACGCCTTCGCGGTGGTCTCTGCGGCGGCGGGCCTGCGCCTCGACGGCGACCGGATCGCCGAGGCCCGCCTCGCGCTCGGCGGCGTCGCGCTGAAGCCGTGGCGGGCGCGCGAGGCGGAAAGCCTGCTCGCCGGCCAGGCGCCGGACGGGACCATGTTCCGGAAGGCCGCCGACGCGGCGCTCGCCGGCGCGACGCCGTCGGGCGAGGCCAACGCCTTCAAGATCGAACTCGCCCGCCGCATCCTCGTGCGGGCGCTGACGCTGGCGGCCGCCGGCACGCCGGAGCGCCTGCCGGCGCTGCCGGCCTCGCCGTTCGCCGCCACTTTCGCCGCCCCCTCCCCTTCGTCGGCGGCAGCCGCCCCTGCAGGAGCCGCCCATGGCTGAGATCGCACTGACGTCCGCGCCGCAGCGGGCCCGCCACGGATCCAGTATGGGTCAGCCGCTCACCCGGCGCGACGGGCCGCTGAAGGTCAGCGGCCGGGCGACCTTCGCCGCCGACAACGTGGCGGCCGGCACGCTGCACGCCGCGCTCTGCGTCGCGCGGATCGCCCGCGGGCGCGTCACCCATCTCGACGTGGCCGCGGCGGAGGCCCATCCGGGCGTCGTCGCGGTGATGACGCCGGACAACGCCCCGGCGCTGGCCCAGCACCCGGACGACAAGCCCCACGGCTTCATCTTTCGCCTCGACCTGCTGCAGGATTCCGCCGTCCGCTACGCCAACCAGCCGATCGCGGTGGTGATCGCCGAGACCCTTGAGGCGGCCACCGAGGGCGCGCGCCTGCTGAACCCGCGCTACGAGGCCGAGACGCCGCGCATCGGGCTCGACGCCGAGCCGCCGTTCACGCCCCCCGGCATCGGCGTCGGCCAGCCGCCGGAGGAGACCCACGGCGACGTCGAGGCGGGCCTCGCGACGGCCAGCCGGCGGATCGCGGCGACCTACGCGACCCCGGCCCAGTACCACAACGCCATGGAGCCGCACGCGGCGGTGGCCTCCTGGGACGGCGACCGGCTGACGCTCCACACCCCGAGCCAGGGCATGGCGATGGCGCAGGGGCGCCTCGCGGGGCTGTTCGGCATCCCGCCGGAGAACATCCACATCGAGAGCCCGTTCCTCGGCGGCGGCTTCGGCTCGAAGGGCCTGATCTCGGGTCCGCAGATCCTCGCCTGCATGGCCGCGCGCCTCGTCGGCCGGCCGGTCAAGCTCGTGCTCGCGCGCTCGCAGATGTACGGCCCGGTCGGCCACCGCGCCGAGACCCGGCAGAGCTTCCGCCTCGGCGCCGACGAGGCCGGCAAGCTCACGGCGCTGGAGCACGAGACGCTGACCGCCTCGAGCCGGTTCGACGACTTCTTCGAGCCGGCCGGCGGCGTCTCGCACACCCTCTACGCCAGCCCGGCCATCGCCGTCCGGCACCAGGCCGTGCGGGTCGACACCGGCACGCCGCTGTTCATGCGCGCCCCCGGCGAGGCCGCCGGCAGCGTCGCCCTGGAAAGCGCGATCGACGAGATGGCGCTGGCCTGCGACATGGACCCGCTGGAATTCCGCTTGGCGAACTATGCCGAGGTCGAGCCGATCTCCGGAAAGCCGTTCTCGTCCAAGGCCTTGCGCGAGTGCTACACCCGCGGCGCCGAGCGCTTCGGCTGGTCGGCGCGGCCGAAGGCGCCGCGGCGGACCCGCGACGCGAACGGCCTCCTCGTCGGTTGGGGCATGGGCACCGCGACCTTCCCGGCGCTGATGTTCGAGGCGCAGGCGAAGGCCGAGCTGCGCGCCGACGGCACCGGTACGATCGAGGTCGGCGCCCACGACATGGGCCAGGGCGCCTGGACCGCGCTCGGCCAGATCGCCGCCGACGGCCTCGGGATCGGCCTCGACGCGCTCACCTTCAAGATGGGCTCCTCGGACCTGCCGAACGCCGGCATCGCCGGCGGCTCGGCCCACACCGCGACCGCGGGCGGGGCGATCCACGCGGCCGGCCAGGCGGTGGTGGCGCAGCTCGCAGAGCTGGCCACCAACGACCCCGCCTCCCCGCTCTACGGGGCCGGCAACGCCGGGTTCGTCGCCCGCGACGGCCGGCTCTTCCGCCGCGACGACGAGAGCCGCAGCGAGGCCTACGCCGACATCCTGGCGCGTGCCGGCCGCGCGAGCCTCACGGCCACCGGAAAGGCCTCGACCGACCCGGCCGCCGCCAAGAACTATGCCATGCACGCCCACGGTGCGGTCTTCGCCGAGGTGAAGGTCGATCCCGACCTCGGCCAGATCCGCGTCACCCGCCTCGTCGGGGCGTTCGCGGCCGGCCGCATCGTGAACCCGCGCCTCGTCACCAGCCAGTATTACGGCGGGATGATCTGGGGGATGTCGTTCGCGCTGCACGAGCACGCGGCGATGGATGCCCGCACCGGCCGCTTCCTCAACGACGACCTCGGCGAGTACCACGTGCCGGTGAACGCCGACACGCCGGCCATGGAGGCGATCCTGGTGCACGAGGACGATTCCCACGTGAACGCGCTGGGCATCAAGGGCGTCGGCGAGATCGGTATCACCGGCTCGGCCGGCGCCATCGCCAACGCAGTCTGGCACGCCACCGGCATCCGGGTGCGCGAGATCCCGATCACGCTGGACAAGCTACTGGGCTGAAGGGGGGAACGGGGTTTCTGGGAACGTCTCCGCGCATCCCCTCGCCCCGCGTGCGGGGAGAGGGCTGCGACGACCTCGTCGTCGTCGCAGCGAGGCGGCAGCCGAGGGTGAGGGGGGCGACCCGGAAGTGACTCCTCCGTTCGCGCCTCCTCACCCTCGCTTCGGCTTCGCCTCCGCTTCCCGGCTGCACGACGGGGTGCAGCCGGGCCTCCCCCCGCAAGCGGGGAGAGGGGGAACTCACGCGTGATCCGAGGCGGTGACGAAGCGAGCTCCCGCAGAGGGGGAGGGAAGACCGCTTTTCGGCGGAAGCGAGATTCGACGAAGGCGAACCCAGGCTAAGCGGCATCCGCGATGGCGAAGAGCGCAGGGTGCACGTCGCCCTCCTCCGCCACCGGCTCGGCCCGCGCGCCGTCCGGTAGGGTCGGCCCGAGCAGCCGCAGAAAATCCTCGGAGGCGGCGATGTCGAGGTCTGCGGCCTTGGCGCGCGTCTCGAGGCGGGCGAGGGTGTTCATCGCCGGGCCGAGCACGGTGTATTCAGCGCGCAAGCCGTCGTCGAACACGCCGACCAGGAGGTCGCCGGCATGGAGCGCGACGACCACGCGCAGCGGGAAGTCGCCCGTCGCGGCGCGGTCGCGGTTCAGCGCGGCGAGACGGGTGCGGATCGCGCGGGCCGAGGCCAGCGCGCCGCGGGCCTGCGCCACCGGGCCGCCGACCACGAACTCCGCCAGCACGGCGTCGCCGACGTACTTGTCGACGATGCCGTCGTGCTCGGTCACGGCCGTATGCGCCAGGGCGCGGACGGCGAGCAGCGCCCGCACCATCGTCTCGGGCGGGTGATCGCGGCTCAGGCGCGAGAAGCCGCGGATGTCGAGGGCCAGCAGGCAGGCATGGCGCCGGCGGGCGGTGCCGAGATCGCCGTCGCGGGCGAGCTCGGCCGCGACCCCGTCGGGAACGAAGCGGGCGAGCTGCGCGCGCTCGTGCTCCAGGCGCACGGCCTCGCCGGCGGCGTGGCGCAGGCGCGCGATCCCGTCGACCACCACGACGCCGGCGGCGAGGAAGGTCAGCAGCCCCGGCGCCTGCTCGGCAAGGTCGACATGCGGCCCGAGAAAGCCGTCCGGATCGACGAGGCCGGCCAGGATCGCGGCGCCCCAGGCGAAGGCGACCGTGCCGGCAAACAGCGCGGTGTGCCAGACGCGCATGCTGAGCGCCGTCTGGAGCAGGAGCAGGAAGGCCGGCAGCTGGCTCACCGCGTCGGCGCCCCCGCCGGTGTCGGCGGCGCCCGCCAGCATGTGCTCGACGATGACGTAGATCGCCAGCCCCGCGTTCAACGCTGTGCCGGCCCAGGCGAAGCCTTCCGCGTGACGCCCGTCCCCGCGCTCGGCGCGGCCGAACCAGACCGAGCCGGCCGCGTAGAGGCCGAGGATGAACCAGTGGCTGAGCGCGTGCAGCGAGCCGTCGTAGACCTGGGCCGCCATCAGCAGGACGAGCACGATCACCACGCGCAGGACCAGCAGGCGACCGCCGGTGGCCCGCTGGGTGAGCCGCAGGACGGTATTCTCGTCCCGTGCGGCCTGCGCCGCCCTGTCGTCCCTCATGACGCGTGCGGCGCCTACCCGGCCCGGCTGAGCCGGCGGGCGCCGGCGAAGCGGTTGAGGAAGCGCGGCTCCTTCTCCGGCGCAACCCGGATGGCAAGGTGCAGCGTGCCGCCCTCCTCCATGCGCCGGTCGAGCACCTCGGCGTTCTCGTAGAGCCAGTGCAGGGCCGCGCCCTCCTCCGGCCCGAGGATCACCGCGAAGGTCGAGCGCGTCCGAGCGATCCGCGCCTCGATCCGCGCGGTGAGGGCCGAGAGCCCCTCCCCCGTCAGCGAGGAGACCAGCACGGGGGCGGCGCCGTCGCGGTCGTTGCGGTCGTGGGCCGAGAGGTTGGTCAGCCGCGTGCGCTCGCCCTCGTCCAGCAGGTCGGCCTTGTTCCAGACCTCGATGATCCGGTCGGCCGACATCTCGATCCCGAGCTCGCCCAACACCGTGCCGACGTCCTCGGCCTGCGCCTCGGAATCGACGTGGGCGACGTCGCGAACGTGGAGCAGGATGTCGGCCTCGATCACGTCCTCCAGCGTAGCGCGGAAGGCGGCGATCAGCGCGGTCGGCAGGTCGGAGATGAAGCCGACGGTGTCGGACAGGATCACCGTCTCGCCGTGCGGCAGCTTGGTGGCGCGGGCCGTCGGATCGAGGGTGGCGAAGAGCATGTCCTGCGCCACCACCTGCGCCTTGGTCAGGGCGTTGAACAGCGTCGACTTGCCGGCGTTGGTGTAGCCGACGAGCGCCACGATCGGGTAGGGCACGCGCGCCCGGCTCTGCCGGTGAAGGCCGCGGGTGCGGGTGACGGAATCGAGGTCGCGCTCGATCCGCGTCATGCGCTCCTGGATCATCCGCCGGTCGGCCTCGATCTGGGTCTCGCCGGGGCCGCCGAGGAAGCCGAAGCCGCCGCGCTGGCGCTCCAGGTGGGTCCAGGACCGCACGAGCCGCGACTTCTGGTAGGCGAGGTGGGCGTGCTCGACCTGGAGCGTGCCCTCCCGCGTCGAGGCGCGGCGGCCGAAGATCTCGAGGATCAGGCCGGTGCGGTCGATGACCTTGGCGCCGAATTCCTTCTCGAGGTTGCGCTGCTGCACCGGCGACAGGGCGCAGTCCATCACCACCAGGCCGATCTCGCTGGCCTTGATCAGGCCGGCGATCTCTTCGACGCGGCCCTTGCCGAGATAGGTCGAGGGCCGGATGCGGGCGAGGCTGAGCGGGATCGCCTCGACCACGTCGAGCTCGATCGCGGCGGCGAGACCCACCGCCTCCTCCAGGCGCGCCTGCGTCGAGCGCGAGACCGGCGCCGGCCCGTGCGGCGATGCGGCGGCGGTGCGGCTGAGATAGGGACCGACGACGAGAGTGTGGGTCGCGGCGGCGATCTCGCCTTCCGGCGCAGCCATCGCCTGCAGTCGGGCCTCGCCGGAGGTCAACGTCTCGGTCATGGAATCCTTGGGCCGCCACCCTGCGTCAGGCGGCGGCGTGATGCGTGTCGGGACCCTTCAGATGGGGCGCCGCGGGCAGCGAACCAAGATGGCGCAATGCGCGTGTCGACCGCGGGCCGGCTCACGCCTTCTCGGGGGCGGTCTCGTCGGGCTCGAACAGCTGCACGGGATGACCCGGCATGATCGTCGAGATCGCGTGCTTGTAGACGAGCTGGGAATGGCCGTCGCGGCGCAGCAGCACGCAGAAGTTGTCGAACCACGTCACTACGCCCTGCAGCTTGACGCCGTTGACGAGGAAGATCGTCAGCGGAATCTTGTTCTTGCGGACATGGTTGAGGAAGGTGTCCTGAAGGTTCTGTGCGCGTTCGGCCGCCATCTTCTTATCCTTTGTTATCTTGGCGCCCGCCTTCGAAGGCGGGTTCTCGATCTTGTCGCGCCGTCGATCCCGCCACCGCTCCGCTGGTCTTGGAGGAGCCTGCGGCGGACCGGATCTTCATATTACGCGTTCAATTTCCCCGTCGATGCAAGACCCGAACCGGGTCCGCATGCGACGAAAGGGGGCTGGTTCTCACCGCGGCCGCCATGCGTCCGCAAGGGGCTCAGGGGCCGATCCCCAGGGACTTGAGCTTCCGGTGCAGGGCCGAGCGCTCCATCCCGATGAATTCCGCGGTGCGGGAGATGTTTCCCGAGAAGCGGGCGATCTGCGCCACGAGGTACTCGCGCTCGAAGATCTCCCGCGCCTCGCGGAGCGCCAGGCTCATCAGCTTCTCGCCGCCGGCCCCGTTCGGGGTCGTCGGCACCAGGGCGCCGATCTCGGAGGGCAGCATCTCCGAGGTGATCTCCTGGTCCGGGTCGGCCTGGGTCAGGATCATCAGCCGCTCGACGTTGTTCTTGAGCTGGCGCACGTTGCCCGGCCAGTTGTGCGATTGCAGCACCGCCATCGCGTCCTGGCCGATGACCCGGCGCGGCAGCCCGGTCTGGGCCGAGATGTTGTCCATGAAGAACTGGATCAGCTCCGGCACGTCCTCGCGGCGCTCCGAGAGCGAGGGCACGCGGATCGGCACCACCGAGAGCCGGTGGAACAGGTCCTCGCGGAAGCGCCCGGCGGCGATCTCCTCGGCGAGGTCGCGCGACGACGACGAGATGATGCGCACGTCGACGTGCACGCGGGTGGTCCCCCCCACGCGCTGGAAGTTCTGGTCGACGAGGACGCGCAGGATCCGCCCCTGCGTCTCGCGGGGCATGTCGGCGACCTCGTCGAGGTAGAGGGTGCCGCCATGCGCCTCCTCCAGCGCGCCGACCCGCCTGCCCTGCTCGCCCCCGGCCTCGACGCCGAACAGCTCCGATTCCATCGTCTCCGGCAGGATCGCGGCGGCGTTGAGCAACACGAACGGGCCGCTGGCCCGCGCCGAGGCCTTGTGCAGGCCGCGCGCCGCGAGCTCCTTGCCGGAGCCCAGCGCGCCGGTGATCATGACCCGGGCGTTGGTCGGGGCGACCCGGTCGAGGGTCTGGCGCAGCTGGTTGATCGCGACCGAGCCGCCGACGATGCGGTTGGCGGTGCCGGAGCGTGCCGTGAGGTCGCGGACCTCGCGCCGGAGGCGCGAGGCCTCCAGAGCGCGCTCGGCCACCAGGATCAGCCGGTCGGCCTTGAACGGCTTCTCGATGAAGTCGTAGGCGCCGGCCTTGATCGCCGAGACCGCGGTCTCGATGTTGCCGTGGCCCGAGATCATCACCACCGGCAGGTCCGGATGGGACGCCTTGATCAGGTCGAGCACCTGCAGGCCGTCGAGGCGCGAGCCCTGCAGCCAGATGTCGAGGAAGACGAGGTGGGGGCGGCGCGACTCGATCGCGGCCAGCGCCTCGTCGGAACTGCCCGCGGTGCGCGAGCGGTGGCCCTCGTCGTCGAGGATGCCGGCGACCAGGTCGCGGATGTCGGCCTCGTCGTCGACCACCAGGATATCGGCGCTCATGGCTGCATCTCCGCAATCATTCGGGGGGCCGTCGACGCGGCGCCCTTCTCGTCAGGGTTGGCGCGGGCCGGGCCCGCGTCGTCCGCGTGCGGCAGCGCCCGGGGCACGCGCATGCGCACCTGGCCGCCGCGGCCGGCGGGGTTGTCGTTCAGCTCGATCCCGCCGCCATGCTCTTCCAGCACCTTGCTCACGATCGCCAGACCGAGGCCGGTGCCGCCTTCGCGAGTCGTCATGTAGGGCTCGAGCAGGCGCTGGCGCCCCTCGGCGGGAAATCCCTTGCCGTTGTCGGTCACCGCGATCGTGGCGAAGCCCTCCTCGACGGTGAGGCTTAAGGAGACCTTGCCCTTGCCGAGCTCGGCCTCGGGCACCTCGGCCACCGCCTCGACGGCGTTCTTGAGGATGTTGGTGATCACCTGGCTCAGCAGGCGGATGTCGAAGGCCGCGGTGATCTTCTCGGCCTCCGCCGTCCCGGTGCCGCCGACGCCGTGGGCGGTGAAGGCGAAGTCGATGTCGGGATGCGCCACCCGCATCATGAACAGGTTCTGCTTGGCGATCTCGGTGAGGTCGTTCTCGGCGATCGCGGGCTTCGGCATCCGGGCGAAGGACGAGAACTCGTCGACCATGCGCTTGATCTCGTCGACCTGACGGATGATCGTCGCCGTGCACTGGTCGAACACCTCCTTGTCGGCGGTGATGACCTTTCCGTACTTGCGCCGGATGCGCTCGGCCGAGAGCTGGATCGGGGTCAGCGGGTTCTTGATCTCGTGGGCGATGCGGCGGGCCACGTCCGCCCAGGCCGAGGTGCGCTGGGCCGAGACGAGGTCGGTGATGTCGTCGGCCGTCACCACGAAGCCGCGCGCCCCGCCCTGCGCCTGCTCGCTGGTGACCCGCACCGCGATGGTGCGCTCGCGCCCGCCGCGGGTGAGCTGGATCTGGTGCGCCTGCGCGCGCTGGCGCCCTTCCGTGCCCGGAAGGAGCGGCGCGAGCTCCGGCACCGCGTCGGACAGGCGCTGGCCGACGAGCGCGCCGTCGGCGAGGTCGAGCATCCGCTCGGCGGCCGGGTTGGCGATGGTGACGAAGCCGCCGGCGTCGACGCCGACGACGCCGGGCGAGACACCCGACAGCACCGCCTCCGTGAAGCGCCGGCGGCGATCGATCAGGTCGCTCGCCGCGGTCAGCCCGGCATGCTGGCGGCGCAGCTCCTGCGTCATCTTGTTGAAGCTCTCGCCGAGGTGGGCGAGGTCGCCGTCGGTCTTCCGCGCCGGGACCTGGGCGTAGAAGTTGCCCGAGGCGACCTGGTCGGCGGCGTTGATCAGGCGGCGGATCGGGGCGACGAAGCGGTTGGCGAAGTTCATCCCGAACCACACCGCCGAGAGCAGGGCGATCAGGGCGATCAGCACGAAGATCGAGGCGAAGGTCACCTGGATCGAGGTGCGCAGCGAGTCGTAGGTCAGGTATTCGGCCGCCGCCGCCCGCGACACGCCGGGGAAGTCGATGGCGAGCTGGTTGACCTCGCGCTGCACCAGCAGCACCGCGTCGTCGTAGGCCGGCATCCGGAACATCGCCGCGAAGACGCGGCCCTCGGTCGGCAGCAGGCAGATCGGGTCGCTGGACTTGGCCGCGTCCTCGAAGGCGGCGGCCGAGGGCAGGCGCGTCGTCTTCAGCACGTCGATCTTGGCGCGCGCCACCACCTCGTTGGGCCCGCGCATGATCTGGGCGACCGGCAGGCCGAGGTTGCTCGCGCGGGTGGTGAGGAAGTTCTCGAACCAGTCCCGGTTGACGTCGAAGTTCGGCCGCGCTCGCGTCAGGTCGTCGTTGAGGATGCGGATCTCGCGCGCCAGCGACTGGCACTGGTTCTCCTGGTAGGCGTCGGCCACCTCTACGGACTTCAGCACCACGTCGCGGACCCGGTCGGTGAAGCCGAGCGAGAGGCCGCGGTCGATCGTCACCGAGGCGACGACGGCCAGCAGGCAGGTCGGCAGGATCGCGATCAGCGAGAACAGGCCGACGATGCGGGTGTGGAGCCGGGCCACCGCCGCGTTGGCGCGCCGCGCATGCAGGAAGACCCGCGCCTCCCAGGCGATGATCACGGCGAGCCCGAGCACCAGGGCGACGTTGATCGCGAGCAGCGTGACTCCGATCGTCGGCGTCGGCGTCACGCGGATGACGCCGGCCAGGATCAGGAAGGTGGCGATCGCCGAGACCAGCGCGGTGACGACCACCACGGCGCCGATCCAGCCGGGCCCGCGCGGCCCCGGCCGCATCGCGTCGGGGGCGGCACCGGCCTCGTCGGGCCTTGCCGGCGAGGCCTCCGAAGGGGCGCTCAAAGCCCTGAATCGCGAAAACGGCATGGCTGATGCAGGGCCACAACAGTGTGGCGAAATTATTACGAATCGGGCACGGGCCGGGCGCTCACGACCGTGCCCCGCCGGCTTGACCCGCGACGCTTCGGCCTCTCGGCCGGTGCTTGGACCCCGCGCCGGACGATGCTATCCCGATCGACGGAGGCGAACGGGGTCTGGTGGCCCTCCTGGTCTTCAAAACCAGTGGTACGCCCAAAGCGTACGGTGGGTTCGATTCCCATCCGCTTCCGCCAAGCGTCCTCCCGCCCGCCCTCGTCGAACCGCCTTTCGCGATGGCGCGCCTCACGCCTTGGTGCGGGAGCCCGTGGAGTCTAGGACGCCCGGACCTTGGTTCCGGACGCGGTCCCGCTCATGTTCTTGACCCTGATGGTCGTGCTGCCGGTCTTCGCGGGGTGGCTGATGCGGCGGTGCGACGTGCTCGGCGACGGCGCCACGGCCGAGCTCAACCGGTACGTCGTCTACCTGGCCCTGCCGGCCCTGCTCTTCGACGTGATCAGTCACACCCACGCGGCCGAGATCTGGCAACCGGGCTTCATCGCGGTGTTCGGCCTGAGCAGCCTGATCGTCTTTTCCGCCACCGTGGCGTTTCGCCTGAGCCGTCCGATGCCGCTCACGGACGCGGCGATCGACGGCCTCAACGCGGCCTACGCCAACACCGGGTTCATGGGCTTTCCCCTGGCGCTGGTGGCGCTCGGCCCGGCGGCGCTCGCGCCCACCACCATCGCCGCGATCATGACCGTCTGCGTGGTGTTCGCGGTCGCCATCGTCCTGATCGAGATCGGGCTGCAAGGACAAGGACAGGGCCGGCGCGCGGAGCTGGTGCCGAAGGTCGCCCGCTCGCTCGTGCGCAACCCGCTGCTGATCGCCCCCGCCCTCGGCGCGCTGGTACCGCTTTCGGGGGCCTCCGTGCCGGCGCCCGCCGAGACCTTCCTGAAGCTGCTCGGCGGGTCGGCCGCCACGTGCGCCCTCGTGGCGCTCGGGCTCTTCCTCGCCCGCCCGCGCACCGGGGACGCGCCGCCCGCCGCCGCGACCGCCCTGCTCGTCGGGCTCAAGCTCGTGGTGCATCCGCTGCTGGCCTACGGCCTCGCCCGCGCCTTCGGCCTGCCGCCGCTCCTGCTCCACACCGCCGTGCTGATGGCGGCGCTGCCGACCGGGACCGGGCCGTTCATGCTCGCCGAGTTCTACCGGCGCGAGGCCGCCGTGACCTCGAACGTCGTGCTGGTCTCGACGGTCGTCTCGATCCTCACCGTCTCGGGCTACCTCGCCGCCATCCGCTGAGCTGTGGCCGCACCGCAACGCCCAGCCCGGGAGCGACGCCCGGCCGTCGATCTCGTCTTGTTATGATGTTACATTCACGCAATGTAACATCATAACATGATCTGACGGGGCGTGATGCGAAGCGGGCAAGGGATACTCCAAGGGACGCTTCAAGAGACGGTCCAAGCGACACTGTTGGCGGCGCTTCTGGGCGTTGGCCTGCTGCCGGCGGCGGCGCGAGCGCAGGATGCGGTCGCCCTCTCCGAGCTCAGCGTCACCACGGCGAGCCCGATCCAGCCCGGTCCGAAGGCGCCGCCGGATGCGAGCCTGCCGGCCGGCATCCTGCCGGTGGCCGTCGACACCTTCTCGCCGGTGACGGTGGTGACGCGCGACCAGATCGCCCGCGAGCAGCCGCGCACCCTCGGCGACGCGCTGATGGACCGGCCCGGCATCTCGGCCTCGACCTACGCCCCGGGCGCGGCCAGCCGCCCGATCATCCGCGGCCTCGACAACAGCCGGGTGCGAATCCAGGAGAACGGCGTCGGCATCCAGGACGTCTCGGAACTCGGCGAGGACCACGGCGTGCCGATCAACCCGCTGGTCTCCGACCGGATCGAGGTGATCCGCGGGCCGGCGACCCTGCGCTACGGCAGCCAGGCGATCGGCGGCGTGGTCTCCTCCGAGAACAACCGCGTGCCGACCTTCATCCCGCCGCGGGGCTATGCCGGCCAGGTCACCACCGGGTATTCCAGCGTCGACAACGGCCGGCTCGTGGCCGGCACGGTCGACGCGGGCTCGGAGAACGTCGCGGTCCACGCCGACGGCTTCAGGACCGGGGCCGACAGCTACGACACGCCCGCCGGCCTCCAGGCGAACTCCGCCAACCGCTCGCAGGGCGGCGCGGTCGGCATCTCGGCGATCGGCGACCGCGGCTTCGTCGGGATCTCGTTCAGCCACTACGACGCGCTCTATCAGATCCCAGGCGGCGAGGCGGCCGACAGCCGCACGCGCCTGAACCCGAACCAGGACCGGGTGCTGGCCCGCGGCGAGTATCGGCCGCTCGAAGGACCGTTCGAGGTGATCCGGTTCTGGGCCGGCGGCTCGGTCTACAAGCACCAGGAGATCGGCCTCGGCGAGGACGGCCTCGACGGGGTGCAGGCGACCTTCAAGAACCGCGAGGCCGAGGGCCGCGTCGAGCTGCAGCACGTGCCGGTCTTCACCGCCCTCGGCACGCTGACCGGCGCGCTCGGCCTCCAGGCCGGGCGGCGCGAGATCGGGACCTCGGGCGAGGCGGGCACCCTGCTGGCGCCGACCGATTCCCGGTCGAACGCCGCCTACCTGTTCGAGCAGCTCGACGTCGGCCACGGCCTGCGCTTCCAGGCAGCCGGGCGGATCGAGGGCGACCGCTCCACCGGCACGGCGACGCAGTTCCCGGGAGACTACCTGCCGGTGGCGGGCGAGGACCCGCTGGCCTTCGGCCGCCGCCGCCGGTTCGCGCCCAAGAGCCTCAGCTTCGGCGCCCTGCAGGACCTGCCCTACGGCTTCGTCGCGAGCCTGAACGGGTCCTACGTCGAGCGCGCGCCCACCGCCTTCGAGCTGTACTCGCGGGGGGCGCACGACGCGACCGCGACCTTCGAGATCGGCGATCCCGACCTCAGGAAGGAGCGGGCGCGCACCGTCGAGGCCAGCATCCGCCGGGCGGAAGGGCCGCTGCGCCTCGACGCGACGGGCTACGTCACCCGCTACACCGGCTTCATCTACAAGCGCGAGACCGGCACGCGCTGCGGCGACGCCTTCGCCTCCTGCGGCTCGGACGACGACCTGCAGCAGATCGTCTATTCGCAGCGCAACGCCACCTTCTCCGGCGCCGAAATCGGCGCGCAGCTCGACCTGATCCCGGTGGGCGACGGCTGGGCCGGCCTCGACGCGCAGTACGACTTCGTCCGCGCCCAGTTCGACGACGGCACCTACGTGCCGCGGATCTCGCCCCACCGGGTCGGCGGAGGCGCGTTCGTGCGGGCGGACGGGTGGTACGCCCGCGTGTTCCTGTTGCACGCCTTCGCCCACACCGAGGTCGCGCCGCTGGAGACGACGACGCCGGGCTTCGACGACCTGCGCGCCGAGGTGAGCTACACCCGGCCCCTCAACCCGGCCGTCTACGGCGCCAGCGCGGTGACGCTGGGCGTCGCCGGCCGCAACCTCCTCGATGACCGCATCCGCAACTCCGCGTCGTTCAAGAAGGACGAGATCCTGCTCGCGGGCCGCAACGTCCGGGTGTTCCTGACCGCACGGTTCTGATCTCGGGGACGCAAGCGACCTCCGCCCGGCGACGCCTCAGCGCCGGGGCCTGTCGGGGGAGGCCGGCTTCGGCTTGGGCGCCGGCAGGTCCACGGCGCCGGCCGTCGTCCACTGGCACACCGCGGTGCCCTGCAGGGCGAGGCAATCGTACTGCGTGCCGCCGAGCGCGACGTGGTCGGCCAACGCCGCGACCCGGTCTCGCGGGTACGCCGTGCAGCCGAGGTGCTCGGCCTTGGCGTCGGCCAGGCGCGCGAGGGCGGCGGCCTCGTCGGGCGCCTCCCGCCGCAGGAGGCGGTAGTTCGCCAGGGACGGGCAGGCGATCACCGGCGCGGCGACCGGCCCCTGCACCGGGGCCGTGGCCTTGGCCGGCCTGGCCGGAGCCTGGGCTCGGGCAGGCCCGTACACGGCGAGCCAGGACAGGGACGTGGCGAGCAGGATCGCGAGACGCATCCCTCTTCCTAAGCGCAGCCCGGCAGCGCGCCAAGGCCACGAGCGCCGCACGGCTCGGGGACCGGGGCGTCGTGACCGGCGCGGATTCAGGCCTGCGCCCGCAGCTTGGCGAAGCGCTTCACCGCCCGTTCCCGGCGCAGGCGCGAGAGCCGCACGATCCAGAACACGCCTTCGAGCTGGTCGATCTCGTGCTGGAGGCAGGCGGCCCGGAACCCGTCCGCCGCCTCCTCGTGCTCGACCCCGTCGAGGTCGCGGAACCGCACGCGGATCGTGGCCGCCCGCTCGACCGGCTCGGACACGCCTGGCATCGAGACGCTGCCCTCCCGGGCGGTGGCGCGCTCGGGCGAGCGCTCGACGATCTCCGGGTTGACGTAGACCGTGGCCGCGCCGCCGGGCTCCGGGCGCAGCACGACGAGGCGCCGCCGCACCCCGAGATGGGCGGCGGTCAACCCGGCCGCCGCGGCCGCATCGAGGGCCTCCGTCACGTCGCGGGCGAGGTCGCGCAGGTCGGCGTCGAAGGCCGCGACCGGCTCCGACGGCAGGTCGAGGCGCGGGTCGGGATAGAGGATCAGCGGACGGGCGGCCATCGGGTCGGGATCTCGCGGCTCGGGGGGACGGGCAATTCGGACGGGATACCGCAACGCCGCGGGGAATGCCGCGTTGGGCTCCCGTCCGCACCGCCGTCCCCGCAGGCTCGCGGGGCAACCTCAGCGATGAGATCGAAAAAGCGCTTGTGCGGTGCAAGAGGCATGCGTAGGGATTTCGCGCAACACGTTTCGGGAGAATTCGGCAATGACCCTTCGTCTTTCCAACAGCTTCGCCGCCCTCGTCTTGGCCACCGCCACCCTGGCCGCCCCGGTCGCGTTCGCCAAGCCGATGAGCGGCGCGCAGGCCGTCAAGATGATCGACACCGACAACGACGGCACCGTCGACATGAAGGAGATCGAGGCCACCGCCTCGGCGACCTTCGATCGCCTCGAGAAGGATTCCGACGGCACCCTCGACAAGAAGGAGCTGAAGGGGCGCCTGAGCGCCGCCGGCCTGAAGCAGGCCGACCCGGACATGGACGGCACGGTCGACAAGAAGGAATACCTCGCCGCCGTCGCCGACCGCTTCAAGGCCGCCGACCCGGACGGCGACGGCACCCTCGACGCCAAGGAGCTGAAGTCCCCCGCCGGCAAGGCCCTGCTGACGCTGATCAAGTAAGTCGCCCGGCGCGACCCTGCGGGGTCGCGAAGCTGACGGTCCCGGCGAGCCGCCCCGGAAACGGGTGCGGCTCGTTCGCGTTCGGACGGCGCTCACGCCGCGCGATGGGCCGTGCGAGTCGCGCGGCATGCGAATCCTGTTGACGAATATCAACCACAGGATGCAATCTGCCGTCGTTGTGGGGGCAGGTACAGCATGAGCATCGATCACCCGAAGGTCGCGGTCCAGCCTTCGCTCGTCGCCGAGATGCGCGAGATCATCGAGGAGACCCGCAAGACGGTCGAGGCCTCGCAGGCGGTCCTCGATCGCTGCGCGACTTCGGTCGCGGAGGCGCCGGCGCCCGAGGCGATCGACCCGGCGGCCGAACGGGTCGGCCTGCTCGAAGGCATCGCCGACGGCCTGATCGTCGCCCACGAATATGCCAAGCTCGACGACGACGCGGCGACGCTCGCCCTGGTCGAGAAGGCGATGCTGCATGTCGGCCGCCGCCTCGCCCAGGCGATCGGCCCGAAGAAGGCCGGCATCGCCTGCCACTAGGGCATCTTCAAGCGAGGCGAATGCCGGCTCGCGTGAGGACGATGCGACCTCGCAGCCGTTGAGAGCATCGTCCGACGAGGCGCCAGCGTGGCCCGGCGTCAGTACTCCCATTCCGCGCCGACGCCGACGCTGGTGCGGCCGTCGCTGCCGGCCTCGCCCTGGATCTTCACCCGGCGCGTCACGTCGTAGTCGATGGTGGCGCCGGTGTCGGCGGGCTTCGCGCCGGCCTTGATGCCGACGCTGAGGCGGTCGCTGAGGTAGCGCGAGGCGCCGAGGGCCGGGCCGCCGCTGGTCCCGGTCGAGACGTCGAGGCTGTCGAGGCCGAGGCCCTTGCGCGCCGCCTCGAACACGTCGACGCCCCCTGCCCCGCCGGAGAGCTGCGACACGGCCTGCGCCAGCTGCAGCGCCTGGAACGGCGACAGGCTGCCCGACGCCTTCTTGAACAGCAGCCGCGACAGCACCTCGTCCTGCGGCAGGCTCGGGTCCGAGGAGATCGCGAAGACCGGGCTGTCGGCCGGGCCCGAGACCGCGATGCGGGCGGTGATGTCGGTGGCCTTGGTCTCGGCGATGAAGTCGAGGTCGGGCGCCGCGATCGCGCCGCCGAAGGTCACGCGGCCGCGGGTGAAGTCGAGGCGCTGCCCGATCACCGCGAGGCGCCCGCGCCGAAGCTCGAACGCGCCGTTGGCGGTCGGGTCGCGCGAGGTGCCGGTCACGCGCAAGCTCCCGCCGAGTTCGGCGTCGATGCCGCGCCCGCGCACGAAGATGCGGTTCGGGGCCGACACCGCCACGTCGAGGGTGGCGTCGAACGGCACGGCGGGCTTGCCGCGGCGCGGGCCGCGCTTGCCGACGGCGGCCACCTGCGCGCCGCGCGCGGCCTTGGCGTCGAGCCGGGCGCGGATGTCCGGCGGGGTGTTGATCCGGCGGATGCCCGGCAGCGGCTGCACCGTGGCGGGCAGCCGGTCGGGCACCGACACGTCGATCGAGACCACGTCGACGCGCCCGGCGATCCGCGGCGTGCGCGCCAGCGGGCCGGAAAGCGCGAGGTTCAGGCTCGCGACCGCCGTCATCAGCGGGCTCGAGATCAGCTCGGCGCGTTCGCCCGCGATGCGGATCGTGCCGGGAAAGCCGGCCTGCGGCTCGAGCGCCACGCGGCCGTCGGCCCGGAGCTGGCCGCCGTTGCGGGTCGCCAGGGTGAGGCGTTCGAGGACGATCGTGTCGCCGCGCCCCGTGGCGCGGCCCTCGATGTTGGTGAGCCGGATGCCGTTGAGCGGGTCGGCGAAGCTGCCGCCCACGAGCGTCGCGCTGCCCTCCGCCCGCGGCGCGGCCAGCGTCCCGGCCACGCCCGCGTCGATCGTCACGCGGCCTGCGACGCGCTGGCCGCCGACGCTGAGCAGGCTGTTGGCCAAGGCGGCGTCGAGCGTTCCACGCGCCTTCACCGCGAGCTCGCCGCCGGCCCCCGCGGGCAGCGAGCCGGACAGGGTCATCGCGACGCCGGGGCCGGCGGTGATGCGCCCGTCGAGCCCAATCCGGCCGTCGCCGAGGTTGCCCGAGGCCCGGGCCTCGATCGGTGGCAGGCCGGCCTTGCGGGTTTCCGGCGTGACGAGGCGGGCGACCGTCAGGGCGTAGTGCCCCTGTGGACGGTCGGCGGGCCCGCGGATCGCGGCCTCGCCGTCGAGGGTGCCGGCGAGCGTCAGGCCGGGCGAGGCGATGCGTGCGAGCGCCAGCGGCAGGGCGCGGATGCCGACCGTCAGGTCGTTGTCGCGCCCCGCCCGGCCTGCCACCGTGACCCGGCCCGTGCCGGCGGCGATGGTCAGGCCCTCGATCCGGGCGCCGTTCCCGTCGAGGGTAACAGTCGCGGGGCCGGCCAGCGCCAGCCGGTCGGCGCCGCGTGCGGCGGAGAAGCGGATCAGGTCGATGCGCGTCGCCTTGTCCGCGCCGTCGCCGGGGCCGACGCGGGCGGCGCCGTCGAGGTCGAAGCCGCGGGCGCGCGCCTTGAGCGCGAGGTCGGTCGCAGCAGGGGAGCCCGTCGCAGTCAGGCGCACCGTGTCGAGGGTCTGGTCGGCCGCGACGAGCCGGTCGGCCTCGACGCGCCCATCGATCCGCGGAGCGCCGCGCAGCTCCCGTCCCAGCAGCTCCCATCCCAGCAGGTCCTGCCCCTTCAGGTCCGCGTCGAGCCGGGCGAGGCCGACCGCGCCGGCCTGCAGCCGTTCGCCGGTCGCGCGGATCGTCGCGTCCTGGCGGCCGCCCGCGCGCGACAGGGCGATGTCGGCGTCGAGGCGGCCGGCGAGACGGGTCAGCGCCAGCGGCGTGAGGTCGTCGAGGTCGCCGGCCTTGAGCTGGACCGCGCCCTCCGTCAGCCAGGTCGCGGCGTTGAGGGCGGCGTTCCCGGCGAGGCTCACCGAGCCGAGGCCGAGGCCGAGCCGGTCGACGCGCCAGTCGGCCCCTGCGCGCGCGAGGTGCGCGCCGCCCTGGAGCGGCTTGCCGCCGACGGTGCCGCCGACGGCGACCGTGCCGTCGAGGGCGCCGGTCAGGTCCTTGAGGGTCGCCTCGATCCGCAGCGCCCGCACGGGGCGGCCCATGGCGCTGGCCTGGTCCGCGCTGATCAGGGCGAACAGGTCGGGCCGTTCGAGGCTGCCGGAGAGCGTGCCGGAGAGGCCCGCCCGCCCGGAGAGGTGCTCGTCGAGGGCGGACAGGTCCTTCAGGTCGACGTCGAGCCGGGCGTCGGCGACCCGGGCGGTGGCACGGCCGTCGAGGCGGCCGACGACGGCGGCGCCCTCGAGCTTGGCGGCGTCGAAGGCGTAGCCGTCGTAGACCTGCGACAGGCGCCCGGTGACGCGCGGCTCGGTTCCGAGCAGCCGGTCGAGCACGGGGCGGCCGAGCGACAGCGCCTCGGTGCGCAGGTCGAGGTCGGCGGTGACGGCCTTGCGCGCCGGATCGCCGTCGAGCTTGGCCGTGCCGGACATCCGCCCGGCGAGCGGCCGGCCGGCGAGGTCCGAGAAGGCGGTAAGGTCGGACAGGACGGCCTCGACCGTGCCGGTGAGGGTGTTGCGGCCGACGCGGCCGGCATAGTCCGCTCGCATCGTCGGCGCCTCGACGTGCAGGCGCGAGACCGCGACCACGTTGTCGGGCTCCAGGGTGCCGCGGAAGTCGAAGGCGGCCTTAGTGCCGAGCGCCCGCCGCAGGGCGGGGTCGGGCAGCGTCAGCCCCTCGACCCGGGCGTCGGCGCTCAGGGCGAAGCGGTCGGCCGCTTCGGGCTCGGCCGAGAGCCGGGCCTCGACGAGGTCCAGGGCGCTGTCGCGGGTGCGCAGGCCGGCGGCCTTCAGGCTGCCCGCCACGCGGGGCCGGGCGAGCGGCCCCTTCAGGCTTCCGTCGAAGACCAAGGTCTTGAGCTCGCTCTCGGCGGCCCGGGTCACCCCGCCCTCGGTCGGCACGGCGCGGGCCTGGAGGGTGAAGTCGGCGTTGCGCGCCGCGTCGAGGGTGCCGCGCGCGTCGAGGCGGGCGGTGCGGGACGCCAGTTCGAGCCGGTCGATCCGCAGGGCGCCGCCGTCGGAGAAGCCGAGCGCTCCGTCGAGCTTGGTCGTGCCCGAGAACACCGCGGCGGCGGGGCCGGGCAGCAGCCCCTCGATGCGCGCGGCGAGGTCGAGGGCGAGCCGCCGCTCGGACCCGACCCGCGTGATCCGGGCACCGCCCTGCGCGCCGATGGTTTCGCCGGCGGAGAAATCGAGGCGGGCGTTCCAGGCGTCCAGCGTCCCGCGCCCGTCGAGGTCGAGGTCGACCGGCGGGGCGCCGGGCATGTTCAGGCCCTTGGAGAGCAGGCCGCCGGCCGGCTCGTTCAGGGTCGCCTTCACCTCCAGGCGCTCGCCCTGCGGCACGAACAGCAGCTTGAGGCCGAACCGGCCGCCGGCATCCTGCCGCTGCACCGCGGCGTCGAGGTCGAGCCCTTCGGACGGCGCGCCGAGCTTCGCCCGGCCCTTGGCCGAGAGCCGCGCCGGCTGGCCGGCGATGCCTTCGCCGAGCACGAGGTCGGCCAGGGAGAAGTTCTTGATCTCGACCTTGACCGGAAGGTCCGGCAGCAGGGTTCCGTCGGGCTCCGGCGTCGCGACGACGGCGGCGGGCACCGGGCGCCGCAGCACGTCGAGCCTGCCGACCTCGAGGGTGTCGACCTCGAGCCGGCCGGACAGGAGCGCGAGGCGCCGCCAGACGATGCGCGCCCGGTCCAGCTTGAGCCAGACCCCGTCGCGGTCGCTGATCGCCACGTCGCGGATGACGGCGTCGGACGACAGCGCGCCGTCGACCGCGCCGATGGCGACGCGCGACGACGGGGTCGAGAGCGCCCGCGAGAGCAGGCCGCCGAGCACGGTCTTCTCGGCCTCGTCCGCGGCGTGGGTGACGGCTGCGGGAGCGGAAAGCCCGACGACGAGGAGCGAGGCGGCGAGCGCGACGCGCGTTCCGCCCTGCCCCGCGGGACGGCGGATCCCTGCACGGCGCAACGCCGCCGGACCGAGCGCGGGCTCCCTCTCCCGGGCGGGAGAGGGTCGGGGTGAGGGATGAGAAGTGTCCGGAGCGGTCACGCCCCTCACCCCAGCCCCCTCCCCCTGGGAGAAGGCGCCGCGTCGCGTGTCCCAGATTCCCATCAGAACGACTGCCCGAGGCTGATGTAGAGCGCGACCGGGCGCTCGTGGTTGCCCTTGATCCGGTCGAGCGGGAGGGCGACGTCGACGCGGATCGGGCCGATGCCGGTGTAGTAGCGAAGCCCGAGGCCCACCGCGGTGCGGATGCGTTCGTCGAAGTCGGGGAGCGAGCCGGCGAACGCGGTGCCGGCATCGAAGAACGGCACCACGCCGATCGTGTCGGTGATCTTGATCCGGGCCTCGAACGAGGCTTCCAGCAGGCTCCGGCCGCCGACCGGCAGGTTGAACGGCCCGCGCGGCCCGAGCGTGCGATAGGGGAAGCCGCGCACCGAGCCGCCGCCGCCGGCGAAGAACCGGATGTTGGCCGGGATGTCCTCCAGGCTGGCGCCGGAGATCGAGCCGAAGCCGAGGCGGCCGGCGAGGATGTAGCGCGCCTCGTCGTCCAGCGCGTAGTAGGTCGAGCCCTGCGCCTTGGCGACGAAGATCGACGGATCGGAGCCGAGGAAGCCGGCATAGGGCGTCGCCGAGGCGGTGAGCCGGACGCCCTTGGTCGGGTCGAGCAGGTTGTCGGTGGAATCGTAGGACACCGAGACCGGGATGCCGACCAGGCGGTAGTCGACCTTGCCCAGCGCGTCCTGGGCGCGGCCCGCCTGCCCCTCGACGCCGACCTGCGCGTAGAACGTGTCCGAGAAGCGGTGGCGGACGCCGAGCGTCCCGCCGGCGGCGTCGGCGACGTAGCTCTGCTGCGCCTCGCGGCCGGCGAAGAGGTTGGCGATCAGGTCGTTGCGGGTGCCCCAGAGCGCCGGCTTGACGAAGGTGGCCGACAAGCGCCCGCCGAGCCCGTTCGACTCGATGCCGGCGAGCTTGCGCTGCGTCGCGTAGAGGTCGTTGCCGAGGTAGAACAGGTCGGCGTCGAGGCGGATGGTCTCGCCGCCGCCGAACAGGTTGCGGTTGGCGTAGGTCGCCCGGATGCCGGGGCCGTCGACGGTGGAGTAGCGCGCCGAGACGCCGATCAGGTTGCGGTCGCGCTCGGTCACGTCGACGAAGATCGGCAGGTTGCCCTGCCCGTCCAGCGCCTCGCCCTCGCGCACCCGCACCGAGCCGAGGCCTTCGACCTTCACCAGCGCCCGCCGCATGTCGGAGAGCGCCTTGGGCGAATACGGGTCGCCCGGCTCCGCGTAGATGAAGGAGCGCACCACCGCCGGGTCGATGTCCTTCGTGCCGCGCACGGCGACCGCGCCGAGGCCGGCGCGCGGGCCGGGGTCGACGGTGAAGGTCACGTCCATGACGTGGGCGGCGTCGTCCACGACGGGATCGCGCGACACCACCTTGGCGAAGGGGTGGCCGCGCTCGCGGAAGCGGTCGACGATCTTCGCCTCGCGGGCGAGCACCAGGCTGGAGCGCGCCGGGGTGTCGTCGTCGATCCGGGTGAAGCGCGGCGGCAGCACGTCTTCGGGGAAGGCCTGCCCCTGCGGATCGCGGACAGTGACGGTGCGGAGCGTGTAGAGCGGCCCGGCATCGACCGCGATGCGGACCGGGACCAGGGCGCGGGCGCGCTCGGATTCCGCGGCGCGGGCGGCGGCGATCAGCGAGGCCTCGCCGCCGAGCACCACCTCCTCGATCCGCACGGTGACGCGGCCGGCATAGTAGCCGTAGCCGGAGAGCGCGTCGGGCAGGCGCCGGATGTCGGCCTCGGCGCGGCGCACCAACCCCTCCCCGTCCGGCGGCGGCTCGCGGCGCAGGCGGTGCAGGGTCGAGGTGTCCTCCAGCGTCTTCTCCAGGTCCGAATCGTCGGTGCCCTGGATCTTGAGCGCGTAGGGCAGCGCCGCGGCGCTCGGGGCAAGGGGCTCCTCCTCGGAGCCGAACAGCCCGAACAGGTCGAAGGCCGCGGCCGGCGCGGCGGACAGCGACAGGCCGGCGGCGACGATGGAGCTGAGGACGGCGCCGGCCCGAGCGCCGTCGCGCGTGCCGTTCCGAACGCGCGGTCGGTCCCGGCTGCGTCGCGTCACGCCCGGCGGCCGGCCGTGCGCTGCAGGTTCGCGGCGTGCGAACGATCCGTCGCGATCATTTCGAAGTCCCCCCGTTGCCGCGATGCCGATCATGCCACGGCAGGCCTTAAGGAAGGCCGCCGCCGGTCCCCCCGCCCGAGCCGGATCCGGGGTCGATCGGGCGCGGGGTCGATCGCCAGGACCCCATCGCGCACGCGATCGAACCTATCTGCCCGGGCCGGCTGCGGCAACCTTCCGCGGGCGCCGCGACGGTCGGCGCCACCGTTGGCCGCACTCTTGTCAGACGCCCGGGCGCGACCTACCTCTGCGACTGCGTCGATGCTTGCCGGCCGCCGCCGGGTTGCTCCGCCCGCTGTCCCTTTAGCCTCTTGCAAGGGCGTCGCTTCGACTGACATTCCATCTCGACATCCATACTGCTTCGCCCATCCCCACGCGTGGACAGCCGCTCGGGCCGGCGGGGTCAACACATCTGATACGACGGAGGTAGGCGCCATGAGCACGGGCACCGTGAAGTGGTTCAACGAGACCAAGGGTTACGGCTTCATCCAGCCGGATGACGGCGGCAAGGACGTGTTCGTCCACATCTCGGCGGTCGAGCGCGCCGGCATGCGCAACCTGATCGAGGGCCAGAAGCTCTCCTACGAGATCGAGAACGACAAGCGCACCGGCAAGCAGTCGGCCGGGAACCTCCAGGCTGCCTGATCCGACGGACGACGCCTCCGGACTTGAAGTCCGGGGGCGTCGATCTAGTCACCTGCCGTCACGGCGCTGCGGCATTTCCGCATCCGTGGCTGGATTTGGGTGGCGCGACGACGATTTCCGCGCTTCGTCACGATTTCCCGATGACGTCCAGGTTGCATGCCGGCAAGCGCTCGGTCATTGGCTTTTTCGATCCGCCGCAGGGCGGAAGACGCTTTGCTACAGGGCCCGTTCCCCCGGCCCCGTCCCACGGATTGATCCGGCGCGGACGCTCCCGAAACCCCGAAGTGAGACACCGTACGAGAAAGGTCAGATGAGCGCATTCGACTATCGCAATTTCGACGACCGCCGTCAGCATTCCGCAGCCGCCAAGGCTGCCCTGCTCGCCAAGTTCAAGGCGCGCCCCCCGGCCGACGACCCCGAGATGATCGCCAAGGCCAAGGCCCGCGCCGAGCTCGTCCAGGCCCGCGAAACCCGCACCCGTGAGCGCGAGGCCGCCCGCATCGCCGCCGAGAAGCAGGCCGCGGAAGAGAAGCGCGCCCGCGAGGAGGCCGAGCTTTCCGCTCAGATCGCCCGCGAGGCCGCCGAGGCCGCCGCGCTGCAGGAGCGCAAAGCCTACGAGCTCGCTGCGAAGAAGGAACTTCGCGATGCCCGCTACGCCGCCCGCAAGGCCAAAGTGAAGACCAAGCGCTGAATCCCGGACGCGCCAGCGCATCCGGCCGCCACACGACGCCGTCCGCTAGCCGCGGACGGCGTTGCCGTTTTCAGAGGAGGGCAAGCCGCCCTGTCCGTGGATGCCGAAGGAAAATCATGATCGCGCGGGACGTCCGACATCGTGCGCGCTGGGCCGCGATCTGCTTCACCGTCCTGCTCGTGACGCCGGCGCACGCGGAGCCTGACGACCGGATCGCCGCCTGCGACACGCTCGTCTCGCTGCGCCTCCTCACGACGGCCAATCCCGATCGCGCGGCCGCCCTCGCCGCGGCCGCCGGCCGGCCCGGATGCAAGGCAGTCTCCCGCGCGGACGTCGGGGCGGTCGAGCATCGCGCGATGATCGGTGGCGCGCCGTTCGAATGCCTCGCCGTGAAAGGCGAGTCGGCCTGCCTCTGGGTCCAGCCTTAGCGACCAGACATTCGGATGGTCTAAGCCACGGCTCGCCGTGGCGGCGAGCGCATCGGGGGCTCGGGCCGAACCGCCGATCCGGCTTCGAGGACGCCGCCGGCCTGCGCCGGTCGAAGCCGATGACTTCAACACGCAAGCATCGCCGTCGCCGTCGCCGACGCGATTCCGGGCGTCAGGCGCTCAGCGGCGCGCCGATGCGGGCGCGGAGCTGGAGCCGCAGGTTCTCGTTGGCCAGGTTCTCGTGGGCGTTGCCCTCGGCGTCGAGGGCCGACATCAGGCGGAGGAGTTGGCTGATCGGCGTGGCGCGGCTCTGGACCGCCTCCGCGATCCGCTCGTGGAGGGGCCTGTCGATGCAGGGGATCCAGGTCTGTACGCTGGTCTCGGCCGTCTGTTGCATGATCCGCCCCGTCCTCAGAAGGATCCCAGGAAGTTCCGGCGGGGTGGCTACGCCTTTCGCGCCGCCGGCGCCAGCCTTATCGCGCGCTGTCCGTAGCCGGCGCGAGACTGCGTCGCATCCCGGCCACACGCATGCCAGGAATGCGGGGACAAGAGTGGGCAAGCTGGCGAATCACCCGTCGCCGAGCTTGCGTTTCGCCAGGGGCGAGGCCTCGAAATCCGCGAGCAGGTGCTCCGGGCTGCGGTAGATCGCGATGCAGCCGGCGGCCCGCAGGTCGGCCTCGGGGAAGCCGCCGCACAGGAGCCCGATCGTGGCGAGCCCGGCCTTGCCGGCGGCCTGCGCGTCGTAGGGCGTGTCGCCCAAAACCACGATCTCGCTGCGATCGACATCGTCGAGCCGCTTCAGCGCCGCCTGAAAGATGTCCGGATGGGGCTTCGAGCGCTCGGCGTCGTCCGAGCTGGTGGCCGCGTCGACGAGGTCCTCGATGCCGAGCACCTTCTGGTAGTGCTCGACCTCGCTACGCTTGCCCGAGGAGGCCAGCGCGATGGTCGTGCCGTCGGCGCAAAGCCGCTCGAACAGGGCGCGCACCCCCGGAAACGGCTTCACCCGGTCGCGGTAGTCCCGCTTGAACAGGTCGGAGCGGTAGGCCTCGATCGTCTCGCCCTGGTCGCGAAGCTGCGCCTCCGACAGGAAGACCGGCATCAGCTCGTCGCCGCCCTTGCCGATCTGGCTGCGGACCTCGGCGAAGTCGGTCTCCACGCCGAAGTGGCGGAAGGCCTCGACCCAGGCTTCCGCGTGGAGGTCGACGCTGTCGAGCAGCGTCCCGTCGATGTCGAAGATCGCGGCTTTCATCGGATCAGCGCGGGATCGGGACGAGGCGCAAGCCGTCGTCGGGCAGCAGGTTGCGGGTGGGGCCTCCGGTCTGCTGGCCGCGGCCCTGCTGATAGTAGGGCAGCTCCGGCCGCCGGTCGTTGTCGCCGCCGGAATCGTAGGCCCAGGCCGGCTGCCAGGGCGCGCGCCCGCCGACTGTGATCGGCACGGTCTCACCGAGGGGACCCGCCGCCGGACGGTCGCGGTAGACCTGCGCCTGCGCGGCGGCCGGGACGGCGAGCAGGGCGAGGAGAAGGCCGGCTGTGCGGAGTGTCATCGGATCCTCGTGACGGAACGGGCGGCGCGCGCGCGGCGCGCTCGCGCCTTCACCGGCAAATGCGTCTCGTCGGACAACGGCACAGCTTCGCCCCCGTTCCACGCCGCGTGTCGGAGCCTCAGCCCGCCGGCGCGTCGGTGCGCGGGTGGACGCGCCAGACGTAGACGCACAGGATCGCCACCGGCACGCCGAGCAGCGCCGTGCCGACGAAGAACCAGGCGAAGCCGACATCCTCGATGATGAAGCCGGAGGCGCCGGCGAGCAGGCTGCCGGGGAGCGCACAGAGCGAGGTGAGCAGCGCGTACTGGCTCGCTGCGTGCTCGCTCGAGGCCAGCGACGACATGTAGGTGATCAGCACGATCGAGGCGAAGGCGTAGGCGAAGCTATCGATGCTGACGGCGGCGGCGAAGGTCCAGAACGCCCCGCCCCCGTCGCCGCCGTGGATCGCGAGGTAGGCGAGCGCGAGGTGCGAGGCCGAGCCGAACACGGTGCCGGCGACGAGGCTCGCCAGGATGCCGATCCGCGGCACCACGAAGCTCGCCAGGAACGTGCCGGCGAGCGCGATGCCGAAGCCGAACAGCTTGGTCACCGTGGCGATGTCGGTGTTGGAGTAGTGCAGGCTCTTGAACAGCGGCATCGCCATCGCGCTCGACACGTAGCCGGGCATGCGGAAGCCCGCGACCATCACGAGGATCGGCACCGCCATCGGCCCGAGCCGCGTGATCAGCTCGCGGATCGGCGCGATCACGGTCTCGACGAAGCCGGCGCGGGCTTGGGAATTGGCATGGGCGGCGTTCCGATCGGATTCCGGCTCCGGCGCCATCAGAGCCGCGATCATGCCAGGCGCCATCAGCACGGCCATGCACAGGTAGGCGGCGCGCCAGCCGTAGGCGTCGGAGAGGTAGAGCGCGCCGGCGCCGGCCGCGAGGTTGCCGACCCGCCAGCCGACCTCGGCGAAGGACGACATCAGCGCCTGCCGCTCGGCCGGCGCCACGGTGATGCGCCAGCCGTCGATCACCACGTCCTGCGTCGCGCCGGCGAATCCCAGCGCCAGCGAGAACACCACCGTCCAGGCGAGCCAATGCGCCGGGTCGCCGAAGGCGATGCCGGAAAGCGTCAGCGCCACGCCGGCTTGCGTGGCGACGATCCAGCCGCGCCGCCGGCCGAGCCAGCGCCCGAGGATGGGGGCGTCGTAGCGATCGAGGAACGGGGCCCAGAGGAACTTGAACTTGTAGGCCAGCGTCAGCTCGCTCAGCAGCCCGAGGATGCCGATCGGCACCTTGGCCTCCGCGAGCCAGGCCGACTGCGTGACGTAGACCAGCAGGAACGGAATCCCGGAGCTGAAGCCGAGCCCGAGCATCGCTGCGATGCGCCGGTCGGCGAGGTGGCTCAGAAAGGACAGCTTGGCGGATCCGGGCGCGGCGGCCCCGCTCCCGGCGACGGCGTCTGGCATGCGGACCAAAACCCTGCTCTCGGAAAGACGCGAACCCGTCCCGCGCGGCCGAAGCACCTGGTATCCCGCATCCGACGCCGTCCGAGAAGGGCGAGGACGGCGACAAGAGCCCTTCGAACGACAAGTGCCCTTCGAACGACAAGGGCCCTTCGAACGGCGAGAGCCCGCCCCTCGGGCGAGGGACGGGCTCTTGCGGTCGACGTCGAAGGGCCGTGCGGCGCCTCAGTGCAGGCTGGCGCCCGTGGCGGCGCGGGCGGATTTCGGCTTGGCGGCGAGGCCGGCGCCGGCGAGCGCCTTCGGAGCCTTGGGGGCCGCCGTCTTGGAAGCGGGGGTCTTGAAAGCGGGGGTCTTGGGGGCTGACGTCTTGGAGGCCGAAGCCTTGGCAGATATTGTCTTGGCAACCGGCTTGGCGGCGACCTCGGCGGGCTTCGCGACGGCCTTGGCGCGGCTGGCGCGGGGCTTGAGGGTCTTGGCCGGGCTCGGCGCCAGGCCGGTCGCGGCGACGGCCTCGATCGTCAGGATCGGCGCCGGCGCGGCGACCTCGGCCTCGGCGCGCAGCCAATGGGCGTCCGCGCGGCCGTGCACGCGGCCCTCGTCTTCCCAGATGTAGTAGGCGCGCTCGCGCACCCGGTGCTCGATGACATCCATGTCCGTCTCCCGTTGCTGTCCCTGGGAAACGATGAAAGCCGGTGGTTAAGGTGCGGTTAACGGGTTGCTGCGGTGCGAAACCGCCCTCCCCCGCAGAAGGATCAGCCCTTCGACAGCCGGCGCGCGTTCGCGCGGACCTTGCGCCGATAACCGGCGATGACCTTCGCGGTCGAGGCGCCAGAGGCCACCATCAGCGCTGCCTCGCCCGCCGCCACCACCTTCTCGGTGACCATGCGCTGCGCCTCGGCCCGGCCCACGGCGCCGCCCGCGGCGATCTTGATCAGCCGCATGCCGATCACCTGCTGGGATTCGAACGCCAGCATCGTGGCGTCCATCCCGAGCTTGTACCAGGAACCGAACATGCGTTGACACTCCAGGCGCTCAGCGCTCGACAAGCGACCCCGGCCGCCGGAGGTTCCCCCGCCCGGCCGCCGCGTCGCATTCAAGATTTTCGGAGGGAAGGGCGACTTATACCGAACCTCGGTGAGCCCGACTCATCGAGGTTCGGCCCCCGCGACTGCGGGGCGGCGGGCGTCCGCCGGACCTCATGGGTTCTGACCCATGAGACTTGGCATTAGTCGAAGCTGCGGCCCTTGGCGGCCGAGCCGCCGAGGCTGATCTTCTTCGCAGGCCCCCCGAGGCTGACCTTCTTCGGCTTCGGCGCGCCGGCCTCGACCACCGGGACGGGCGCGGGCGCGGGCTTGAGGTGCGCCTGCCCATGGATCACCGAGCCGACCTCGCCCGCGACCCGGATCAGGTCCTCGCGCTCGCAGGCGCGGGCCACCTTCAGGCCGAGCTGGTGCATGTGGCTCTTGCCGTAGAGGTAGGCCGCGAGCTGCGCCCGCTTGAGGGGCGCGATCCCGGCGACGATCTCGGGGAAGTCGTACTCGTCGGCCCGGTAGACCTCGCCGAGCAGTTCCAGGGAGACCGGGCAGGCGGCATCGGGCTCGGCGCCGCTGGTCGGATGGGCTTGGGTCATGGATCACCTCGGGTCGATGTCGGGTCCCCGGCGAGGCCGGCGACCGCGTCGGGGGATGGGTCGGCCGGAGCGGGCGCGGTCCGCGCACCCTCCAGCGGGGCGGCGGGCCGCGGCCGCTCCGGCCGCAGGGGCGTCGGCGCGGGCGGGCGGCCGAGGCAGCCGGTGCAGACCGACGCGATGGCGATGTTCGCGCGGACCGTGCTGCGCTCCCACACCGCTTCGCGCGCCGCCCGGGCCGCCGCGACCGCCGCGTCGGCTCCGCCGGAGCCGATCGCGGGCGGGGGCGCGTCCGCGGGACGGATGCGCAGGAAGAGCGGTTCCTGCGCCGAGGCCGGCGCGCCCGCAAGGGGAAAACTCGCAAAGGCCAGGACCGGAGCGAGGCACAGGGCGGACCAGCAGCGCATGCCTTCGCTCGTCTCCCTTCGGCCGGGCCGCGTCCGATGCTCCATCGAAGCGCCAGGGTTAATGCGAGCTTAACGGTTGCGGCGGCGGACAGATCCCGTCGCGGCGGACCGGACCCGCACCTGCCCTGCGCTTCGGGGTCGCCGGAGATCGGGCGGGCCCGGCATTAACCTTTCGTTAACCGTCCGGCGCCCAGCCTGGACGTCGATTCGGAGGGCGGTTCCATGACGATCCTCGGGTTAGTCGAATGGCTCGGCCACGGCGTCGCCGCGGCGCTCGCCGGGTGGGCGGCGATCGGGCTTGCAGGCCGAACGGGGGCGCCGGCCCTGCGACCGGTCCGGGTCCGCGCCCGCCGCTGCTAGGTCCCTTCGCCGTCAGATCCCTTCGGCGTAGCCCGGCGCGTCCCCTGTCCCCGCGTCGCGGTGGCGCCGCTCCTGCGCCCGTCCGAGCCACAGGCTGTTGACGAGCCAGGCCGCCGAGAGCGGCACCGCCACCACCGAGACCGCCGCCGCGCCGAACCCGAGGGCACCCAGGCCGGCATAAGACCACGCCCCGGCCTGGTCGCCGAGGCGGTAGACCACGGTGTCGATGAAGCTCTTGGCCTTGTAGCGGTCTTCTCGCGGCACAACCGTGAACAGCACCTCGCGGATCGGCCGGCTGATCGCGAAGTTGCCCGCCCGCCGCAGCACCTGGAAGCCGACGATCGCCGCGATCGACGGCGCCAGCGCCAGCAGGCCGAAGCCGAGGATGCTCAGCGCCGGCAGGATCGCCAGCGTCAGCCCGACGCCGATCCGCCGCACGATCCGCCCCGTCAGGAAGAACTGCACCCCGAGGGTCAGCACGTTCACGGCGAGGTCGACGCCGGCGAAGAACGCCGTCTGCGCCGCGCGGTCGGGGAAGCTCGCCTTGGCGATCGCCGCCTGCTGGAAATACAGGTAGGTCGAGGTGACCGAGAACAGCAGCAGGAACAGGGAGATGTTGAGCAGGTAGGGCGAGGCCAGCGTCCGGGTCACGCCGGCGAACACGCTGCCGCCGATCACCTGACCGGTCCCCTGTTCGGGGCCGCCCGACGGCGCCTGCCGCAGGCGCTCGGAGAGACGGGCGAGCCCGCGCATGCTGAACACCGCGCATTCGAGCAGCACCACCGCGCCGAGCATCAGGCCCCAGGTCGGCACCGCCTTGGCGAGCAGGGCGGTCGTCGCCGATCCGGCGATGGCGCCCAGCGTCGCGCCGGCCGCGATGAAGCCGAACAGGCGCTTGCCCTGGCTCGTCGAGAACACGTCGACGATGGTCGCCCAGAAGATCGACACCACGAACAGGTTGAAGATCGACAGCCAGACGAAGAACACCCGTCCGATCCACACCTCCCAGTCCGGCGGCGCGAGGTAGAGGGCCAGGGCGAAGAGCAGGATGTTGCTGGCGAAGAAGCGGTAGGTCAGCGGCACGAAGCGCGCGCGCGGCATGCGCTTGACCAGCCACGCGAAGGGCAGGTTCAGCGCCAGCATCCCGACGAGCGTCGCCGTGAACAGCCACGGCAGGTTCTCGATGCCGCCGGCCACGCCCATCTGGTCGCGGATCGGCCGCAGCACGTAGTAGGCGGCCAGGATCGAGAAGATGTAGGCCCAGGACCAAGCCAGCGCCGGCCCCTCCCCGGGCCGGGCGCCGACCAGGCGCGCGAAGGCGTTCGAAGGCGCAGCCTCGGTCGGCATCGCGGCGTGACTCATCGCGTGAACCCGTTGCCAGAGCCGGTTCCGACGCGCCCTTCCCCCTCTGCGGGGGAGGGCGGCCCCTGCGTCAGCAGGGGTCGGGAGAGGGGAGCGCCGTATCCTGACAGCGCGCTCCCCTCTCCCGACCCACTGCATGGGCCACCCTCTCCCGCAGAGGGGAGAGGGAGTTGCCCATTGGCCCTCGTCACTGCGTCAGCCCGAGGGTCTTGCGCAGGTCCGGCGCGGTCTGCTCGTGGCCGAAGCCGGGCGAGCCCATGGCGAACTTGCTCGCGTCCTTCAGGCCGCCGACCAAAACCGGGTCGAAGCCGGCGTCGCGCACCAGGCCCTCGGCGACCTTGACCGCGCCCGCGTCATCGCCGGCGATCGGGATCGCCATGCGCCCGCCCGCCCGGTCCTTGCCGCCGTTCGCGCCTTCCTTGGCGAAGACCTTGTAGTTGGCCGCGTTGAACGCCCGGACGAGCTTGGCGCCGGGGAAGTACTTCTCCGAGGTCGCGCCGATGCCGTTGGCCTGGACCTCGTCGTAGAGCTCGCCGTCGCGCGCCTTGGTGGCGTTGCCGGCATCGAGCACGACCTTGCCCTTGAGGGCGGCGGCGTAGGACTTCGAGAGTTCCGGATAGGCCTTGTACGGCACCGCCACGAACACCGCGTCGCCGAAGGCGATCGCCTCCTCGGGCGTGCCGGCCTTGGCCTTGTCGCCCAGGGCTTCGATCATGGGTTTCAGGGTCTCGGGATGGCGGGAGGAGAACATCACCTCGTGCCCGTCCTTGACCCAGAGGGTCCCGATCGTGCCGCCGATGTTGCCCGAGCCGATCACGCCGATCCGAATTTTTTTGGATGTCTCCTGTGCCATCGCCGGAAACGCGAGGCATGCGAGGCCGGCCATGAGCGCGGCGCGACGGGAAAGTCCGAAAAGGTCAGAGCGCATCGATGAAGGCCTCCATCTGTTTCCGCTCGGCCGCGTCGGGCAGGCGCCCGCGGGCCGCGGCGAGGTTGTCCTCGACGTAGGCGACCTTCGCCATGCCGGGGATCGGGCAGGTCACGGCCGGGTGGCCGAGGACGTATTTCAGGAAGAATTGCGGCCAGGTCTCGCAGCCGAAGGCCTTGGCGAAGTCCGGCACCGCCTTGCCCTGGACCGCCTTGAACAGGCGGTCGCGCCCGAACGGAACGTTGACCATCACCGCCTGGCCCCGGTCGGCGGCGAGCGGCAGGATGCGCTCGGCCGCCTCGCGGTTGTCGATCGCGTAGTTGACCTGGATCGCGTCGAGGGTCTCGTTGCGCATCACGCGCTCCAGCCCGTCGAACTGCCCGTCCCGCCAGACGGTGACGCCGAGGTAGCGGATCCGCTTCTCCGCCTTCAGGTCGCGCAGCACCGCGAGGTTCTCGGTGGCGTCGATCAGGTTGTGCACGGCCACGAGGTCGATCCGCGCGACCTTCATCCGCGCCAGCGAACGCTCGAACTCGGCGCGCGTGGCCTCGCGGCCGGTGGTGTCGACCTTGCTCGCCAGGAACACCTTGTCGCGCAAGGCGCCGTCCGGGAGGATCAACCCGAGCACGTCCTCCGCCGTGCCGTAGCTCGGGGCGGTGTCGATCACCGATCCGCCGAGCGCCACGAAGCGCTCGACCGCCGCGCGCAGCGGTGCGATGGCCTCGGCCGTGGGCGCCACCTCGTAGCGGCGCGAGGTGCCGATGCCGACGACCGGCAGCATTTCGCCCGTCGACGGGATCGGACGGCGGATCAGCGTCTCCTCCGCCGACGCGCCCCGGGTCAGGGGCATCAGGGCGGCGGCGGCGATCAGCGCGCGGCGGGACAGGCCGCCGGGTACTGGGGACGCTGCAAGGGGCGCTACGAGGGGCGCTACGAGGGGCGCTGTGAGAGGCATCGCGGGAGACTCCGTGGCGCGTGACGTATCCAGGCTCACCTAGGGCAACCGTGGGTACGCGTCGGTCTTTTCTCGATCGTGACCCGCGCGGGGGTCGGAGGACCGCTCGATCAATCCTCTTCCGGCGGATCCTCGAATTCCGCGCCCTCGGTGTCGGGGGCGATGCGGAACCGGTACTCGTCGATGGCGAGGAACGCCCGGTGCACCGCCTGCGGGTCGAGGCCGTCGCGTACCACCAAGGTTTGGAAGTCGATGAACAGGCGTGCGATCCGCGCCTCCCCCGTCAGAGCCTGGAGGGCCGAGGAGCCGGCCCCGCCGCGCATCATGAAGCGCTTGGCCGCGCCCTCCGCGTCCGGGGCCGGCAGCACCGCGACCTGGCCGGCGGTGTCCGGGCGCAGCTCCGCCCAGCGTGCCGGCGTCCAGGCGATGATGGCGTCCGATTGCTTCACAGCGCGAGCCTCCGCAGGCCGTCCCCGGCGAGCGGCCTACAGAATGCGCGCGCCGGGGAAAAGGCCTACGGCGCCCGCACCACCTGCCCGCGGATCTCGCCCTTCGGGTTCGCCGCGGTGTGGAGGTTGAAGTAGATCTTGCCCGCGGCGAGGTCGGCCGCCTTGGCGTCGTCGAGGGTGGCCGAGCCCTCGAACGGGCTGGCGGAGGCGGTCACCGGGACCAGTACGCCGGCATTGGCCCCGGCCTCGGCGGGACCGTGGAAGTGGGCGGCCGTCACCGGGCCGGTCAGACCGCTGTAGCTGCCCTTCCAGGTCAGCGTCTTGCCGGCGGGATCGTAGGTCGCCGAGACCTCGCCGGTGCCCTTGCTCTCGGTGGCGGGCACTTCCGAGCCCGCCGTCAGCGCAGCCTTGTAGGTCTGGCCCTCGGCCGCCGAAGCCGTGGCGACGGTGGCGGACAACGCGAAGGCGGAGAGCGCCAGTGCGGCCAGGCCGCTGCGGATGTCGTGGATCATCGGATCCTCCCTGATGGCAAGCCGGGTCCGGGTTGCAGGGCGGTAGATAGGCGCGGCGGCGCGCGCGCCGATCACGTTGTCGCGCGCGACCGACCGATGACCGCGCGACCGCTCCGAGACGCCGCCCGTCGGAGTAGCCGTCAGGAGGCGGCGGCGTCCGGTGTGCCGGCCCGTGCGATCCGGGCGGCGGACTTCACCATCGCCAGCACGTCGCGGCGCATCTGCAGGTCGGAGATCGCCGAATAGGCCTTCAGCAGCTCCGCTGCGCCGGCGATGCCGAGGAAAGGCAGGCTCGCGGACTCGTCGACGGAACGCGACTCGCCGGATTCGCCCTCGAAGAAGGTCGAGACCGGCACGCCGAGATGGTCGGCGATCGTCTGAAGGCGGCCGGCGCCGACGCGGTTGCGGCCCTTCTCGTACTTCTGGACCTGCTGGAAGCTTACGCCCAGGGCTTGGCCGAGGGCGGTCTGGCTGATCCCGCGGGCGGCACGAAGAACCGCGATGCGGCTGCCGACGGTGTGGTCGGCATCGGTGGGCTTCTTCTGTTCCGCGGTCGACATCGTGTTCGTCTCACTCGGGTTCGTGCCGCCGAGCGGGATGCCCGGGCGTGTAGAAGTGACCAAGCGCTCTCGAAAGACAATCTTGAGATGCGCTAAAGTCACGGTACGATTGTACCCCGTCCTTGCGGCGCAGCCACGCACTTTTCGAATGGGCGGTATGTCGCACGAGGGGGCAACGGTCGAGAATGAAACTGCGGTGCCATGGCGTGAAGCCCGCAGCCCGCGGAAAACGTACCTAAAGTATATCGATTGATTCGGGCAACACCGCTCTTCGCCCCGCTCCCAGGCTTCGACCCGGTCCATCGACGCCCGACGCGGCCTTTCCGCGACGGCAGCAATGCTCGACCGTGACGATATCGGCCGAAACGGCCGCATGCCGACGGCGCTCGAACCTGCGAAGCCGGGTGTTGCGGCGCCGGATTATCATTCTTTGTCAAAGCTTTAATCGTTGTCGGCCCGCTGCCACAGCCATCGTGGCCGGTCGTCCCGTCGGGACTTCGCCCCGCACCGGACATTGCGTCTCTACGGCGCGTTCTCAGTATTCGTCTCCCTGACCGCAATTCAGGAGTCCGAGGCGACCGATTCGGGATCGCGCTGTGCGCGGACCTGCGAACGGGTTTGCACGGTCGCGCCCGAAGAGCCGGCCCGATCCTGATGGGATCCTTATGGAATCGGGGCCGGCCGCCTCTCGCATTCCTACGGCGCGTCCGCCCAATCTGACGACCACGGCACGCACGACGCCGGGCGGATCGGTCGAAGCGGACCGGTCGGCCCGCGCCGGCGTCGCCGCCCCCCGTCGTTGCGGACGCTTTCCATGCTCGACCTCGCCTTCCTCGCAGGCGCCCTCGCCTTCTTCGCCATCGCTGCCGGCTATGCCGGCCTGTGCGCGCGCCTCTGAGGAGATCGCCATGCCTGCGACCCTGCCCCTCGACCTGTTCCTCGGCGCCCTCGTGACGGTCGGCCTGCTGGCCTACCTCACCTACGCCCTCGTCCGCCCCGAGCGGTTCTGAAGGACCGACCCATGACCGTGAACGGCTGGATCCAGATCGCGCTCTTCTGCGCGGTCGTGCTGGCGCTCGTGCGCCCCCTCGGCGGCTACATGGCCCGCGTCTTCTCGGGCGAGCGGACCCTGCTCTCGCCCGTGCTCGAACCGGTCGAGCGCGGGCTCTATCGCCTCGCCGGCATCGACCGGACCCACGAGCAGCACTGGCTCGCCTACGCTACGGCGATGCTCGTCTTCCACGCGGCCGGCTTCGTGCTGCTCTACGCCCTGCTGCGGCTCCAGGCGGTGCTGCCCCTGAACCCGGACGGGCAGGGCGCCGTGGCACCGGACCTCGCCTTCAACACCGCGGCGAGCTTTACCACCAACACCAACTGGCAGTCCTACGGCGGCGAGACGACGCTGTCATACCTGTCGCAGATGCTGGGGCTGACCCATCAGAACTTCCTGTCGGCCGCGACCGGCATCGCTCTGGCCGTCGCCCTCTTCCGGGGTTTTTCGCGAGCCTCGATGCGGACCGTCGGCTCGTTCTGGGTCGACCTCACCCGCGGCACCCTCTACCTGCTGCTGCCGCTCTGCGTCGTGTTCACGCTGTTCCTGGTCTGGCAGGGCATCCCGTAGACCCTTGGCGGCGCGGTCGCGACGACGACCCTGGAGGGCGCGTCCCAGACCATCGCGGTCGGGCCGGTGGCCAGCCAGGTCGCGATCAAGATGCTCGGCACCAACGGCGGCGGCTTCTTCAACGCCAACGCCGCCCACCCGCTCGAGAACCCGACCGCGCTGTCGAACTTCGCGCAGATGGTCTCGATCTTCGCGATCGGCGCGGCGCTCACCAACCTGTTCGGCCGCAGCGTCGGCAGCGAGCGCCAGGGCTGGGCGCTCCTTGCCGCGATGGCGGTGCTGTTCCTGGCCGGGATCGCGATCACCTACGGCGCCGAATCCGCCGGAAGCCCGGTGCTGAACGCGCTGGGCCTGCCCGGCGGCAACATGGAGGGCAAGGAGGTCCGGTTCGGGATCGTGGCCTCGGCGCTGTTTGCCGTCGTCACCACCGCCGCCTCCTGCGGCGCGGTCAACGCCATGCACGACTCGTTCACCGCCCTCGGCGGCATGATCCCGCTGATCAACATGGAGCTCGGCGAGATCGTCGTCGGCGGCGTCGGCGCCGGGCTCTACGGCATGCTGGTCTTCGTCATCGTCACGATCTTCGTCGCCGGGCTGATGGTCGGGCGCACGCCGGAATACCTCGGCAAGAAGATCGAGGCGCGCGAGGTGAAGATGGCGATGCTCGCCATCCTCTGCCTGCCGCTGATGATGCTGGGCGGCACCGCGCTGGCCACCGTGGTCGCCGCGGGGCTCGCCGGCCCCGCCAACGCCGGCCCGCACGGCTTCTCCGAGATCCTCTACGCGTTCACGTCGGCGGCCGCCAACAACGGCTCGGCCTTCGGTGGGCTCGCAGCGAACACGACCTTCTACAACACCACCCTGGCGGCCGGCATGCTGGTCGGGCGGTTCTTCGTGATCGTCCCGGCGCTGGCCATCGCCGGCGCGCTCGCCGCCAAGAAGACGGTGCCGGCCTCGTCCGGCACCTTCCCCACCGACGGCGGCCTGTTCGTCGGGCTGCTGGTCGGCGTGATCCTCATCGTCGGCGGCCTGACCTTCTTCCCGGCCCTGGCGCTCGGGCCGATCGTCGAGCACCTCGCCGGCGGCCTCGGCCAGACCTTCGCCGCAGGAGGCTAGGCCATCCGTAACGCCCTCCCCCAAGCCGTCGCTCGACCCTCGCCGCGACGCAGGCGGGGCACGCAGCGCCCGCGCCCGGCCGTCGCCGGGCGCCGCCCCCCGGTCCGCGTCTCCGACCTGATCCTGGCGATGCTGAGCCTCACCCTCCTCGGCGCCCTCGGCCTGATGGCCGGCGCCGCCCTCCTCGGCCGCGCGCTAGGCCACTAA
>NZ_VRUW01000044.1:0-39463 GCF_008039475.1 Methylobacterium sp. WL12
ACCGTTGCCGACCTCTGGGATGCCATCCGAAACGCCTTCGCCGCCTTCAAACCAGACGAATGCCGGAACTACCTCGCCGCCGCGGGATACGACGCTTATGATCCAACCTGATCGGATGCCGCTCTAGCTACGAGGGCAGTGTCTGTCCACGGGGGTCACGCGTTCCAGGTCACGCGCAGAGCGGCTCGACGCCCGCCGGGGCCACTGCCATGTTTCACTCAACAGGGGGCGTAGATGGCTTTGTTCAGGAAGAAGGTGTCAGCGCCGGTCAAGCCGCCGACGCGGTGGACACCCGAGCTTTGGACTCAGCTTATGGGGAGCCCCTCCGCGCCCTTTAGCATGACCGTGCACCTGCGGCGCCTCAACTTGCACGGCAAGTGGATCTACGGATCGCGCCGGATGTCAGGCCACGACGAGTACAAGGGCAGCTTGCTGCACGAGGAAGGATCCCCGCTGCAGCACGTCAGCGTCACGCTCGGGTTTGACACGCACGATCCCATCCGGCCGGAACCACGGTGACGCCCAGACCTTGGGCCTTGCCTCGACGATAGCCTTGGTCTTTCATCCCGAATCTGACGTGCCGCATTCGACCCAACTCGGTCGTTCAAGATTTCAGACCCGATACCCGTAAGCAGACGTTAAAACTGGGATTAGCTATGCAGCGCGGAGCCGCGACATTCATGACGTTGATGGTGCCCGCTGGGTGATAGACGGCCTTGAATGGATCAGATGGGCGGCCGTGCGATATGCCGCAAAAGCAAAAATTGCGGCCGTCGCGAGCATCGTGGCGTCGAACCCAAGAAACACCGTGTCACCCGTGATCGTAGCCCGCCCACGTGACAGGATGTCGACCGTTGGCACAGCAAGGTAGAGGGCGGTCGTGCAGGTCAGGGCCTCGTACCAACGGCGGGCCTGCGGCCGCAGCAGGGCTGCGAGCGCGATCGTGATCCATCCCGCGAAGAAGAACCTGACTTCCCAACCTGCCCGACCCGCGAGATCGGTCGAAAGGAGTCGGTTGGCGAGGAAATAGCAGGCGATCGCCGCTGGTAGCCCGACGATTGTGCCGACGTTAAGCGCTTCCACACTGCGCAAGCCCAGGGAACGCGCATCGCAAGCCTTGGGCGCCCGTGCCACCGTCCAGAGGATGAGGCCCGTTGCAACGGTGGCGCAGCCCAAAAGACCTGACAGGAAGAAGAGCACGCGCAGAGCCGCATCGGCGAAGTGCGCTTCATGGAGCCCGACCATTACAGCATGGATCCGCGTTGCGGGCTCCGCCGGGAGGGTTCGCGCACGCACCGCGCCGGTGGCGGCCACAATGCTGATCTGCGGATGGAGATGTGCGAGCCCATGCGGCTCCTCAAAGATCGCCAACACCGTTGCGTTCGCGTCGCGCGGATGGGTGATCGTGACCCGGTCTAGTGGCTGCGGCGTCTCCGCTACAACCCGCCGGACGATTGGCCCGAGCGGAGGAAGCGAGGCCGGGCGGCCGGCAGCGTCCTGGGGCGGCAGGATTTGCCTGGACTCGGCGAAGTAGCGCTGGCTGTCGCCGCGATATGCCGTGGTCACGCCCCAGGGCATGTACAGAAGGGCCAGCGTCACCAGCCCGCTGTAGGTGATCATGAGGTGAAACGGCAGCGCCAGCACGCCTGCAACGTTGTGCGCGTCCAGCCATCCGCGCTGCGCCGAGCGGTCTCGGCGGAAGGTGAAGAAGTCCTTGATGATACGGCGATGTGTGAAGATCCCTGAGATCAGCGCGACCAGCATAGTCATTGCGCAGGCGCCGACGAGCCATCGCCCCCACAGGGGCGTCAAGCTCAGCTCGAAGTGGAAGCGGTAGAGGAAATCGCCGCCGCGCGTGTCGCGCACCGCTGCCGGCACACCGGTCTCGGGGTCCAGGAGGGCATGGCCCGTCGGCGGGCCCGGCCGGGAGCGCCAGTACAACTCGATCACAGGAAACTCGGGTCTCGGCATGCCGATCGACCAGCCGGTCGCGTCGCTAGCGTGCTCCGCGAGGTAACGGGCGCCCAACTCGGCGGCCCGCGCCAGTTCATCCGGACCGGGTTCGGCGATCGCGGCGAGTTCGGGGCGCATCCAACGCGAGATGTCGGTTCGGTAATAGCTCGCTGTTCCGGTGACAAAAATCGCGAACAGCAACCAGCCGATTACCAAGCCCGACCACGCGTGCAGCCACGCCATCGACTGCCGGACGCTGCCTCTCATTGGTGCGATCCGCCTGACGCCCCGGCGCCTACCACCGGTAGCTCAGGCTCGCCAGCACCGTGCGCGGGTTGCCGTAGTAGCAGGACCCGAGGGTATCGCAGGTGCCAACATAGACCTTGTCGAAGAGGTTCGTGGCGTTGATCGACAAGGTCGCCCCCGCCCAGGCCGGGTTCAGACGGACGAGGTCGTAGCGCAGCGTCGCGTCGAACAGGGTGTAGGACGGGATGCGAATGTTGTTGGCCAAATCGCCGAAGTGATCGCCGAAGAAGCGTACGCCGCCGCCGACGGTCAGGCCCAGCAGCGGGCCGGCCGGGACGCTGTAGGTCGCGAAGAGTGCCGTCTGGTTGTAGGGCGTCACCGGGATGCGCGAGCCGATTCGCGGCGCGGTCGGGCCGGTGCCGGTCTGCGTGATGCGGGCGTCGAGGTAGCTGTAGGCGGCGGCGATGTCGAAACCCTCGAAGGCGGTCACCCGCGCCTCAGCCTCGAACCCTTCCGCGCGCACGCCACCGACCTGGGCCTGGAACCCCGAGGTGGTGGGCACCAGGACATTCTGCTGGTCGATCGAGAAGCCTGCCAGGGTGAACAGGCTGGCGGTGCCGGGGGGCTGGTACTTGACGCCCCCCTCGATCTGGTCGCCGGTGGTCGGCCGGAACGGCGTCGAGCCGGCGCCGAGCGCGGCCGGCGGGACGATGCCGTTGTAGCCGGTGCCGACCGCGGGCTGGAACAGCGTTGAGTAGCTCACGTAAGGGCTGATTCCGGCGTCGAACTCGTAGAGCAGTCCGGCCCTGTAGGTGAAGGCGCGATCGGTCTGCTCAATGCGCGTGTTGCCGACCTGCTGCAGTGTGGTGCTCGTCACGGTATCGTGGCGCCCACTCAGAAGCAGCACCCAGCGATCGAGCCTGATCTGGTCCTGCGCGTAGGCGCCGACCTGTTCCAGGTTCTGGCGGATGCGGGCCGTGATCGGCGGCAGCGGCTGGAAGTCCCGATAGATCGGGGCGAAGACATTCAGGCTCGTGGTCAGGGCGTTGCGGGTGGCGAAGCCGAGATCGAAGGTGCGGACATCGAGGCCGAACAGGAACGTGTGCGCAAGCGGACCGGTCACTGCGTTCAGGACAAGCTGGTTGTCCATCGTGAAGGCATTGACGTTGTCGTCGAAGCGTACGGCCCGGCGGGTGACGTTGCGAAAATCGGTGACTGCGCCGGCCGCGCTCGTCGGGAAGCCGAAACCGCGCACCACCGGCAGGTCGACGTTGACGCCAGAGTAGCGCAGGTTCTGCTTGAAGGTCAGCGCGTCGTCGAAATGATGCTCGAACTGGTAGCCGATGCCGAACTGCTCGCGACGAAAATCGTCGTAGCTAGGCTCGCCGAGGAAGGTCGAGCGGCGGATGCGCCCGTTTGGGTTTGGGGTAAGCGTGCCCTGGGACGGCAGGAACTGCAGAGCCTTCGAGTCGTCCTTGATGTAGTAGCCGAGCACCGTGAGCTGCGTCGCGGCATCGGGCCGAAACGTAACACTCGGCGCGATGAAGGCGCGGTCGTCGTTCACGGTATCGACGATTGTGTCTGAGAGCCGGCCCAGACCGACGACGCGGTAGAGCACCGTTTTTTCCGGATCGACCGGGCCGGTCACGTCGAAGGCGCCGACGAGGCGCCCGTAGCTGCCGCCCTGCACCAAAATCTCGCGGTAGGGCACGTCGAGGGGCTTCTTGCTGACGAAATTGACGAGCCCGCCGGGTGGGGACTGCCCGTATAGCACGGAGGCCGCCCCCTTGAGCACTTCCACCCGCTCGACCCCGTAGGTCTCGTAGCGGGACCACGCGTAGGTGCCTTTCGGCAATTGGAGGCCGTCGAGATACTCCGGCACATCGAAGCCGCGCACCTTGATCCAGTCGTAGCGCGGATCGCCGCCGAAGCGCTCGGCCTGCACACCGGCAGTGTAGCGCAGGGCCTCGCTTGGATTTTGTGCGCCGGTCACCCGTATCTGATCGGCGGTGACAACGCTGATCGACTGCGGCGTTTCGATGAGCGCGGTATCGGTCTTGGTGCCGGTGGCGCTACGCTTGGCTGTGAAGCCGCGCACCGGGCCATTCGCCCGTTCGCCGACGGAACCGCCGAAGCCCGGCGGACCGGACGCGGCGCCGCCCTGGACCCCGACCACCGAGATCTCTTCGAGGGTGACCTGAGCTGGAGCGGGTTGCGACGCGGCGACCGTGATCATCGATGCGAAAGCGCTCGTGAACACTAGGCACAGCGAACCCGCTCGACAGCTGATCTTGGCAGTCCACATGAAATTTGAGCCCCGGGCAGCCGATCGACCGCCGTCCTGAATGCTCCTTCACGGAGTCGTGATGACCGTCATACGCTCCGGTGTCGCCCACAACAATGATCTATACTTACGAGATAAACGCGATCCCGTTCGATCGAGTTTAGTGTTGTTCTAAGCTTTCAGATTGATGCCGTTCGCGCGGTAGCCAAGGCGCTCGGCGGCATGCCGAAACGCTTCCTGAACAGGGTCGCGAAGTGCGGAGCGGTATATCCGACGCTCTGGGCGACTTCACCGACGGTCGCCTCGCGACCGGCGAGCATCCGGTAGGCCGATTGCAGACGCCGCTCCTGGAGGACGGCGTAGGGCGTCATGCCGTAAGCGATCCGGAATCCACGGTTGAGCTTGACCGGCGTCAGTCCAACGCGCCGGGCCACCGCGTCGAAGTCCGGCACGACGTCGAGATGTTCCAGGATTAGCGCGCTGGCCGCCTCGACGCGCCCGCGATCCACGATCGTAAGCGCGCGAGTGGGTCCTATGCATTCGGCCGGGCCCTCGGCCTCGAACACGAGGGCGAGGAGTTCGAGGGCCTTGGCCGCTTGGTACAGGGGCTGTCCCGCCGGGCCCGCTGCGGCGAGGATCTGCGATGCCACTGCTTGGACCGTCGCGTCGGCCGGACGTCCCTCAAAAACGAAACCGCGCTCCACGGAGCGCCGCGCCATTGCGCATGTGACGGAACCCAGGCTCGCTTTGGCGTAGTCGGGATCGACCAGGACGTGGACGCTGCTGAGTGGCTGACTCGCTGTGACGGTCTGGTCTCTATCAAGCTCCCGTTCAGTAAAGCAGACGACCAGTGCGGGCGCCTCGATTTTGATCGCGGGCATGTCGGCAACCTGAAAGCTGGTTTGCCCACGAAGGTAGACAACTACGCGCAAGCCGGTGCCCACCGGCGCCGTCGTTCGGAATGTCTCCTCGAACGTCATCTCGTTTGTGAAGACGCTCAGCCACCCACCGAGGTGATGCGCGACCGTGCTGGCCGGACGCCGGAAGACGTTGTTGTCTGAATCGGCGAAAGACATATGCCCAACGTGTAGAGCACAATCTGCTTACCGTCGATGCTAAGCTCAAATTTTCGAATTATTACAATTCTAATACATAGCGGTCCTACGGAGAGCAAGCGGACCGTTGCAAGACTACTCACTGCGGCCTTAAAGGGAACCGGCCGGTCTCGACCCAAGCCAGCCATGCAGACAGCCATCGGCGCTTTGCGAAAGCGGCCATTCGTTCGAGGTCCACCAACTTCGGCTAGGGATGGGAACAGGACCGTGGCCCTTTGACCGGGAGCAGACGTTCCGGCAGAAGCCCAGGTAAAACACTCTTTTTAGCTACTCCATGCTCGCGAATGTAAGTTCGCGTTACGATGAAGTTCCAAGTGACCTCAAACCAACATCTTCTGGACAATCTCGTCAAAAGCCTTGCTATTCAAGGCGCCCTCATGGCGTTCGCCGTTTAGGAACAGCGTCGGAGTGGCATGAACGTCCAACACCTTCACCGCCTGGGCCTGCACACGTTTGACCTGTTCGTAAAGCGCTTGGTCGGAGACAGTCGTATCGAACTTGGTCTTGTCAAAGCCCGCCTGCCGGAGAAGGTCGCGCATCGCATCGAGAGGCTTTTCGGTAAAGGCCCAGGATGTCTGTTTTTCGAATAGCAAATCCGTGATGGGGTAATAGTTTCGCCCCCCTTCGGCGCGGGCCAGCATGAAGGCGGCCGTATCAAGTGGATTTAGCGGGTAGCCACGTAGGACAAAGCGCATCTTCCCGGTGTCGACCCAACGCGACCTGATGCCCGGCCAGACCTCGTTATGGAAGGCTGCGCAATGCGAGCAGGTAACGGCGGCATACTCGATGAACGTCACCTTGGCGTCGGAAGCCCCCATGGAGATATCTCCGAGCGGACCTGCCATCGACGGATCGTCCACGGGGTCTGCCCACGCTTGGAACGGTTGAGCCGCGAATGCCGAGCTCAGCATCGCCCCGACGAGCAGAGTGCGCCGTGAGACGGCACTGCTCACAAATTTGATCTCTGTCATGTAGCCGTCGCCTCACTCGTTAGTAGGATCTATGGAAAGACCGCCCATGTATAGGAATCGTTGTTTATGATCAATCTCGAAATTGGCATTAACGTATCGTTTTGTATTTGATTTATCTCGTCTATTGAAAATTATCAGATGGAGAGGATAACAAAACCGCGGGATGTGGGCATTCGCCCGACTTGGTTGTTGGTCGACGTTTACAAAAATCGACGGAAATCGGACGCTTCTGACTTTCACAACGTGTTGGGATCTGACCCTGAACCTTCGCCCTCAAGCAGACCTGGATTTAGCTCAGGACCGACCATGCTGTGGCTTAACGAAGACCAAAACGGCTCGACCTCTATCCTAAGTTAAAGTCGCGTGGCGCTCCGCGGGCGGCGGCTGCATGAACTCGATGGTGGAACCATCTGGACCGACGGCATAGACTACTCGCGTTCCGGCCCGTTCGCCTGTGGGGATTGGCTGCGGTATGCCCTGAGCCTTCCAGCCATGGCCTGCGATGCGGGACAAGACCGCGTCCAGATCGTCGACGATCAGGGCAAGATGCGCAGAGCCCGGATCGAACGGCGCGGGCGCCGCCGCAGGTGGGCTCGTTCCCCGATACTCAAGCAGTTCGACCGCTTGCCCCCCGAGCGACACCACTGCCATGCGCACCCGCGCGCCGTGGGCACCCGTGACCTGCCCCAGGAACTCGCCGCCCATGTCGCCGGTCCGCACCAGACGTGCGCCCAACCCCTCCACCCAGAAGCGGAGCGCCTCGTCGAGGGAGGCGACGGCGAACCCCACGTGGTCGGCGCGGCGGACGTTGAGGCTTGAGGTATCGATCATTCCTATCTTCCTATCGAGGGCATCGACTTGATCAGCCCGGGATCCTGTCCGGATGCGGACGAATGGCCGGAAGGCGAACCTCGTAGTCGCGCATCCCCGGCCCGGCGCCCCTGACGTCGAAGGCACCCTCGGCGCCAAGCGCCAGCACGCGGCCGAACAGGACGACGTCGCCGACGCCCTGGCCCGGTGGGTCGACCTCGAAGGACAGGTGATGCAACGCCCGGCCGATCAACCCAGCGACGATCTCCCATTCCGGCCTGCCCTGCGCGACGAGGACGGCATCGAAGTGCGTCAACGGCGCCGACACCAGGCGTCCGTCCCGCACGATGCGGAGCGGCGCGTTCTCGGCTCGCAACTGTGCCCATGTCGCTGACGCCGCGTGGGCCTCGGCTTCTGAGGAGGGGCGTCGTCTCTCCCTCAGGCCGGAGCTGACGATGTCCTCGGCCCGCACCAGGCCGAGAGACCACGGCGATCGCACGCCGTCCCGGGTGACGAAGTCCAGACCGGTCGCATCGACGATATCGAACGGACGCACGGCCATGCGAGAGGCGAACTCCAGGAACCAGGCGTGCTCCCCGGCGTCGGTCAGACAGACCCAATAAACCGGATACACGTCGGCCGTGGTCGCTTCGGCCCAAGGCTCCTCAGGCTCGCGCCAGTCATCGTCGGGAGCGCACCTCAGGACGGTTCTGACCCACGCCTGTCGCGCGTCCGGGTCCAGCGGATCGATGGGGCCATGGCTCAGGGTAGCGGGAAGCGCGACCACGCGTTCCGTACACCCTTCCATACGAAGGGCGTCGCGGATCGCATCCGCCCTGGAGACGCCGTAGGCCACGTGAACGGTCTCGGTCGCACGGGTCATCCCAGGTCCTCCGTCATCCTCGACCGGCATGCTCAAGGCTTCAGTTCGGGACAGAGGCGGTAGCCTTCGGCTGCACCGTTCGTCAGGTCGGTGAAGGCCGTCGGACCATCGACGCGAACGGTCGAACGCTCGGTCGCCCGGGGGAGATCCGGTCCGCCGTATTGCCGGCAGGACTGCTCGATCTCGAACACGTTTCCTTGCCGGGACACGACGCGGGGCCTGCAGTCGTTCGACTTGGAACTGCCGATGCCTGCGCCGTCGTAAGTCCGCAGGGCGACGTTCGGGGGATCCTTGCAGTCCGTGCCGACCGTCACGTAGGCCCCGTGGCGGAGCGGCAAGGTGTCGGCCATGGCCGGCCCGGCGAGCAGGGCCAGGACGCATGCGGATACGGGTCGCGATCGCGTCGGGTTCATGGTGTTCCCCATGATCGGTGGTCGTCGGATGTCAGGCCGGAGCGCTGACCGTTCGCAGCCAGGCCTCGTACCTGCCCGGCCATTGCGCGCTCGGCGTGCCTGGCCGGCCCATCCCGAAGCCGTGGCCGCCGCTGGCGAGCGTATGCGCCTCCACGCGGACACCGGCGCGTTCGCACGCCTGCACCATGATCCGGCTGTTCGCGATGTCGGAGATCGGATCGTCCGCCGCCTGAGTCAGGAAGACCGGCGGACAACGGGACCGGACATGGGTCTCGACCGACCATTCCGCGCTCTCGCTCGGCGTCGGGTGGCGACCGACCAGTTGGGCGCGCGTCGAGGTGTGGTCGTAGGGCGGTTCCAAGGTGATGATCGGGTAGATCAGGGCCGCGGCGGACGGGCGTGCGGGCAGGTTGTCAGCTGCATCGATCGGGCGATACGATGCGAAGGCCGATCGCGTTGCAGCGAGACCCACCAGGTGGCCGCCGGCCGAGAAGCCCAGGACGCCGATCCGATCCGGATCTACCCCGTACGCCCCAGCCCGCGACCGGATCAGGCGCAGGGCGCGTTGCGCGTCCTGCAGCGGGGCCAATGGTCCGTCGGCCCAGTCCTCCCGGGGCAGCCGGTAGCTCAGAACGAACGCCGTAATGCCCCGCGCGGCGAGCCAGCGGGCGGCGGGGCGAGCCTCCTTCTCCATCTCGATGCGTTTGTAGCCGCCACCGGCGGCGACCAGCATCGCCGTGCCGGTCGGCCGGGAAGGCGCGAACACCTCCAGGCCAGGAACGGCGATGTTGCTGACCGCCCCCTTCCCGTCGACCTCGGGCGACCCGTCGGGTCCGCCCCCACCCGGCGGGTCACCCGGCCAGAGCCGAAGGGACGCGGTATCGGCGACGGTTTGGCCCGCCGCGAGCAGGGCGGCCGTGCCGAGAACCAGCGAGCGTCGGTCGATGATCATGGCCGCACCGTCCCGGAGATTTGAGGAGGCTCGGTTGATACGGCACGCGGGCTACCGAACAGGTGGTGCAGATAGCCGAAGTAGACCGGCTGCTTCTGCCGAAGCTCTTCGCGGGTGAAGGGCTCGCGCGCCAGCTTGCCGTGCAGGTAGACGCTCGCGGTCATCGCGAAGAACTCGCCCGGGCTCTTCAGCAGGTAGGCGTTGGCCGGGTAGAACCCGCCCGTCTTGGCCCGCTCATAATAGGTTAGGATGTCCGGGTTCCGGTTGCCGTCCGGCATCATCCGGAAGTGGTAGACGTGCATGTACTCGTGCAGCAGGATCGGACGGTCGTCGCCCGGGGCCGCGACCGCGATGGTGACGCTGTCACCACCGCTGTAGTGGCTGCCCGCGCCCGAGCCGCTCTGCACCACCACCGGAACCCCCCGTAGGAACGCCTTGGTGCGGGCATCGAGGCCGGTGGCCTCGACGAGGTCGACCTGGTGTTCGGCCGCTCGCCGCAACTGGTCGAGCTCCGCGTTCGGGACATCCGGACCGATCTCGATCCGGTAGCCGCGATAGGTCTCGCTCCCATCGCCGGATCGGGACGTCACGGCCGCGACCTCTCGCGATGCGGCGTCGACCGTGCCGCCGTGGACGGCCATCGTCCCCACCACGGCGAGCGCGGTCACGACATGCCAGAGCGGGGATGCCAGTTGGGCTGGAGCCATGCGTCCGTCGCCTCGTTTCGTCGGGGCCCATCCGAGGGCCTCCGTTGCGATGCCGGTGACCATCGCGTCCGGACCGATCCAGGATGTGACGAGATGCGCATGCCATGTAACGTTTTGTGACAGCGATCGGTTTCGCGTTGCGGCCCGGTCGGGGCGGCCTATCCTCGTGACATGCCCGACAGCATCACCATCGCCATCGTCGAGGACGACGACGACATCCGCATCCAACTCACGGGCTATCTGGAGGGCGAGGGGTTCCGCGTCGTCGGCGTCGACGGAGGCGCAGGTCTCGACCGACTTCTCGCGGCCGGACCCGCCCCGGACCTGATCGTCCTCGACTGGATGCTGCCCGGCGAGGACGGCCTCTCGATCTGCCGGCGCTTGCGTGCTGCGAGCGGGCCGCCCATCGTGATGCTGACCGCTAAGGACGAGGACATCGACCGGGTGCTCGGCCTGGAGATGGGAGCCGACGACTACGTCTCGAAGCCGTTCAACCCGCGTGTCCTGCTGGCCCGCATCCGCGCGGTCCTGCGACGGTCACAGCGGACTGGCGCCCCGGCGTCCGAGGACGCCGCCGAGATGCTCGGCGTCGTCGATCTCGTCATCGACCTCGCGGCACGCCGAGTGACGGTCGGCGAGGCACGGACCGAGATCCCCCTCACCAGCGCCGAGTACGACCTGCTGCACTGCTTCGTCACCCGGCCGCAGCGGGTGCTCTCGCGCGACCAACTCCTGGACTGGACGCGCGGCCGGACGGCTGACGCCTTCGACCGCACCATCGATGTGCAGGTGAGCCGCCTGCGGCACAAGCTCGATGCCTCGGGCAGCGCCGCGGCGGCGCTACTCAAGACGGTGCGCAACGCCGGCTACATCCTGGCGGCGCCGGTGGGACGGGCATCGTGATGGCGCAGATCAGCCTGCTTGGCCGGATCATGCTGATCCTGCTCGGCGCGCTCTCGCTGCTCGTCCTCGCCACCTTCGCGGTGGACAAATGGCAGCGGCACGAGGAGGCCTCGCCCTACGCCACGCGCTTCCCCCGCCTCGATCAGGCCGCCGGCATCATGACCCTGCTGCGGGACGCGGACCCCGCGCAACGCCCGGCGATCCTAAATGCAGTGAACGGGGAAGCCCTGAGGGCCGAGATCACGGACGCACCTCCGTCCGAGACCGGACTAATCCGCGAGCCGCGCCTCGAAGCGCGCCTGCGGCGGTTGACAGGGGACGCGAATGGCCAGGTTCGGGCCTTCACCGATGTCGACATGCTGCGCAGGGGCGTCGATCCGGCGGAAGTCGCCAACGCCGACAATCGGAAAGTGATGGGCCGTCTGGCGACCGCCACTTACGCCCTGCCCGACGGCCGGACGGTCGTCGTCTCCGCCATCGAGCGTCACCACTCGCTGATGCCGTGGCTGCTCGGCCAGCCCCTGAGCCTGTGGGTCGCGGTGCTCGGGCTCGTCGTGGCCGGCCTCGTCCTCGTCGGCGCACGTCACGAACTCGCGCCGTTGCGGCGGCTGACCGAGGCGGTCTCCCGCTTCGACGGTCGTGCCCCCGAGCCGGCCCTCGTTCCGCAAGGCGCCCCCGAGATCCGCTGTCTGTCCCAGGCCGTCCAGGCCATGCAGGAGCGCATCGTCGGCCTCATGGGCGAGCGCTCATTGCTGATCGGCGCGATCTCGCACGACCTGAAAACGTACCTGACCCGCCTGCGGCTACGCGCCGAGGGCGTGGCCGAACCGGAGCGCCGGGAGCGACTGGTCGAGGACCTCGACGCGATGACCGCCCTGCTCGACACCTCGCTCGGCTTCGCCCGCGGCACCGCCGTCGAGGTCGGCCGCGCACCCGTCGATCTCGGCGACCTCGTGGCCATCGAGGTCGCCGAGCACGCCGCGCAGGGCGTGAACATCGGCTTGACCGGCGAGGACATACCGGACGCCGTCGTCGCCGGCGACGTGGTTGCCCTGCGCAGGGTGCTCGCCAATCTCATCGGCAACGCCGTCAAATTCGGGCGCTCCTCGGTGGCGGTCGCGGTACGGCGCACGGGTCCGGATTGCGAGGTGGCGGTCGAGGACGACGGCCCCGGCATTCCCGAATCGGAGCGTTCCGCGGTGTTCAGCCCGTACTACCGGATCGAGCGCTCCCGGAACCGCGGGACCGGCGGGACGGGGCTGGGGCTGGCCATCGCCCGGCAGATCGCCGAGGCGCATGGCGGTACCGTCGTGGCCGAGGCGACCGCGCTCGGCGGCGCCCGGCTCGTCCTGACGCTGCCCGCCATCGCCTGACCACCCAGGCCGTCGTTACAAATCGTTACGCCGACGCATCCGCCCGTCACATCCGGGAAGAAGCCCGGGACGATCCTGCCCTCATCGGTCGCGGCGCCGAGCCCCGACGAGAGCAGAGGATGCAACGATGCTGAAGTATCTCGCCCCGGTCGCCTTACTGGCCGCCATCACGGTCCCGGTCACCGCCGCGCCCCTGATCCAGGATGCCGTCTCCAACGGGTCGGATGGTGCCGAGATCATCCAAGTCTACGGCGGCTGCGGACCCTACGCCCATCGCGGCCCCTACGGCGGCTGCCGAACCGGTGGTCAGGCCGGTGGCTACGTTCGTGGCGCCTCCTGCCCGGCTGGCTTCCACATCGGGCCCTACGGGCGCCGCTGCTGGCCGAACTGAGCCGTCCAAACCCTTTCCCTTTCCCCACATCCGGTCGCGTGCCGGATACTTCAGGAGCGAGACATGTTCCGCAGGATCGTCGTACCCCTTGCCCTCGCCGCGGGGCTTGTCACGGCCGGCTCGGCGGCCGAGGCCCGTGACGGCTGCGGTCCCGGCTTCCACCGTGGCTTCTACGGCTGGTGCCGTCCGAACCTCGGCTTCCGTCCGCTCGCCTACGGCCCCGTGTACCGTCGCTTCGGCCATCACGGGTGGGGCGGCCGCCGATGGCACTACAGCTACCACTACAGCTGGCATCGTCGCTTCGGTTGGCACGGCGGCGGCCATCGCTGGGGCGGGTTCCGTCATGCGGGTTCGCACCATCGCTGGTGATGCGTCTGCATAGGTCGGTCAGTGAGATATCTCTGCCGACTTGGCCGTCTCGCCGATGAAGGCCAGGAACGCCTGGACCTTGGCGGAGGTGTGCCGCCGGGTCGGGACGTAGGCGTGGAGCGGGAAGCGTTCCCCCGTCCACGCCTCCAGGAGCGGCACCAGGCGACCGTCTTCGATGTAGTCCTTGGCGTACAGCTCCAACGGCTGCGCGATGCCGAGGCCGGACAAGCAGGCCCCGAGCAGCGTCCCGGTATCGTTCACCGTCAACCGACCGCTGCCCCGGACTGCCACGCGCTCCGTGCCGCGGTGGAATTCCCAATCGAAGGGATGTCCGGTGGCGGGGTTCCTGAACTGGATGACGGTATGATCCCCGCCGTCCAGGTCCGAGGGGTGATCGGGTCGGCCATGACGGGCGATATAGTCGGGCGTCGCGCAAGTAAGCACCCGCGTCCGCAAAAGCAGCCGAGCGATCAGCGCAGACGGCTCGGGCTCGCCGAACCGGACGGCGACATCGAAGCCTTCCGCGACGAGGTCGCCCATGCGGTCCCGGACCACCACCTCGACGGAGAGGTCCGGAAATCGCTGCAGGAAATCGCCGAGCCTTCGGGCCAGCACGAAGTGCCCAAAGGCGGCATCGGTGTTGATCCGCAGTTGCCCGCGCACGGCTCGCGCCGATCCCGCGGCCCGGGTGGCGGCATCCTCCAGGCCGTCGAGCAGTGGGCGGACCTCCTCGTAGAAACGGCGGCCCTCGTCGGTCAGGGTCACGGCCCTGGCGGTGCGGTGGAACAGGCGGATGCCGAGACGCCCCTCCAGTCGGGATACCGCCCGGCTAACGCCCGATTGCGACAGGCCGAGCGCCTCGCCGGCCCGGGAAAAGGCCCCGGCCTCGACGATGGCGGCGAGGACGCCGATCCCGCTGAGCACCCGTGCATCGTAGGTCATGATGACGTTTTAGCATCCTCAAGCTGAGGAGAATGCGTTCGCCTCAACACAGCTCGGATGTCAATCCTTTGGCATCGGCGAAGTGTGGAGTGACAGTCATGTACGCGATCACGGGTATCACGGGTCAGGTTGGCGGGGCGGCTGCGAGCAGGCTTCTCGAAGTCGGTGCGCGGGTCCGCGCAATCGTCCGTGATGTTGCGAAGGGTGACCCGTGGGCGGAGCGCGGCTGCGAGGTCGCATTGGCCGAGATGACCGATGCGGACGCCCTGGCGAGCGCGTTCGCTGACGTCGATGCAGTGTTCGTCGTGATCCCGCCGATATTCGACCCGGAGCCGGGTTTTCCCGAGGTTCGAGGTGTCATCGCTGCCCTGAGCCAAGCCCTAACGCAGGCGCGGCCTCGCCGGGTGGTGTGCCTGTCCACCATCGGCGCCCAGGCTGCAGAGCCGAACCTCCTCAGCCAGCTCGGGCTGGTGGAGCGGTCGCTCGCCATGCTCCCGCTGCCGGTCGCGTTTCTCCGCGCGGCCTGGTTCATGGAGAACGCCGCGGGCGACGTCGCTTCCGCGCGCACGGGTCTGATCCCGAGCTACCTACAGCCGCTCGACAAGCCGTTGCCGATGGTCGCGGTGGCCGACATCGGTCGCGTCGCCGCCGAGATGCTTCGAGAGCGGTGGGTCGGTCGCCGCGTGGTCGAACTGGAAGGTCCGGTTCGCGTCCGTCCAAACGAGGTCGCGGCAGCCTTCGCCGCAGCGCTTGGGCATCCCGTGCGCATGGAGGCGGTCCCGCGCGCAGCATGGGAGGCCACGTTCCGGTCGGCGGGTGCCCGCAATCCCGGGCCCAGGGCGCGCATGATCGACGGCTTCAACGCCGGCTGGATCGAGTTCGAGGCCGGCCAAGCCGGTTCGACGAAGGGAGCCACCGGCATCGACGCCGTCGTCCGCCAACTCGTGGCCCGAGCCTGAACGCCAACGTCGGAAACACCCGCAAGTCGGAGGCACCATGGCACGCATCTTCATAACCGGGTCGTCGACCGGGCTGGGCCTCATGGCCGGCCAGCTGATGATCGAGCAGGGGCACGAGGTCGTGCTGCATGGGCGAGACGCGCGCCGGTCGGACACCGCCTTGAGGGAGGCATCGGGCGCCGTCGGAGTCGTGACGGGTGACCTGTCCTTGATGCGCGGGATCAGGGAGGTGGCCGAGCAGGTCAATCGCCTGGGCCGCTTCGATGCCGTGATCCACAATGCCGGTGTCGGCTACCGCGAACCCCGACGGATAGACACCGAGGACGGGCTGCCACACGTGTTCGCGGTCAATACGATGGCGCCCTACCTCCTGACCGTTCTGATTGAGCGTCCCGAGCGACTGGTCTACCTGAGTTCCGGCCTTCATCACGGCGCCGGGGCCGACCTCGACGACCTGCTCTGGAGGAGGCGTCGCTGGCAGGGGTTGGCGGCCTATGCCGAGAGCAAGCTCCACGACGTGTTGTTGGCCTTCGCAGTTGCCCGCCTATGGCCGGACGTGCTGTCGAACGCGCTGGAGCCAGGTTGGGTGGCGACACGAATGGGCGGCGCAGGCGCTTCCGACGACCTTGCCCAAGGACACCTCACGCAGGCGTGGCTCGCCACGGGCGACGACGCTCTCGCGCGCTCGACAGGCCGGTACTTTTATCATCGAGCTACACGAGAGCCCGATCCGGTGACCGCGATCGAAGCGACCCAGGACGCTCTCCTGATCGCGTGCGAGCGCGTTTCCGGCGTCACCTTCCCGCGTTGAGCACTGCGCCGAGCCAACCGGCTCGGCTCATAGAGGGATGCTCAGTGGCGGAACCTTGCCCGGTTCTTTGGCGCAGAGGCGCCTCACAGCGTAGCCGCGATGTTTGCGCCCCGGCTATCGTGTGCGTTCCGGATCGCGGGCGAACGCGGAAACGGCGTCCGCTTCCGGTATTTCTCGCCCCAGAGCGGACTGGCGGAAATCTACCCAACCCGGTCGTTTAGCGGACGGACGGGTCCCGACCCAGTCCGGTCATACCCATAAGATCCAGCGATCCCGCTAAGCGGTCATGCGCAAATAGGGTCAGCCTCCTTCGGCTCAGTCCTGAAACGCCCTAGGTTGGCAGGAAAAGGAGCCGATTGCGTGGGGCAGGACCTGACTGATGAGAACGGGGAGCTGCCGGCTCCCAGCAAGAAATCCGTCCCGAGATCGCTCGACCTGCTCAACCTGTTGCTGATCGACGTGAACGGGGCGATCAAGCCCTACCTCAACGTCTACCTCTACGTGCATCGCGGTTGGGACGACGCCTCGGTCGGGCTGGTGAGCACGGTGGCGGGCATCGTCGGCATCGTTGCGCAGACGCCCATCGGGACTGCGATCGACGCGGTGCGCGACAAGCGCGTGATCCTGCTCGGTGCCCTGGTCGCGCTCTCCCTGGCCACCCTCCTGATCGCGCTCTTTCCAAACTTCTGGCCCGTGCTCGTGGCTTCCTGCGTTCTCGCGGCGGTCGGCGGCATGCTAAGCCCGGCCATCGCGACGCTTACCCTCGGCCTGTTCCCCGCCGGGAAGCTGGCTCGGCGTTTCGGCCGCAACGCCGCCTTGGAGCGTACCGGCAACGTCGCCATCGCCATGTTGATCGGCCTCGTCGGTTGGCTGTTCCCCGACCGGGCAGTCTTTCTCCTGGTGCCGGTCTGCGCAATCGTCTCGGCGGCGGCCCTCTACGCCATCCCGCGTCGGGCGATCAACGCGCGCCGGGCCCGAGGTGGCGGAGAGGGCGAGACGGAGCATGCTCCCGCAGGGTGGCGGTCGCTGCTGACCAGCCGGCGGCTCATGGTCTTCGCCGCATGCGTGGGGCTGTTCCATTTCGCCAACGCGCCGCTCCTGACCCTCGTGGCGCAGCAGATCGGGGAGGCGCGTCCGGACTGGTCGTCCGTCATCGTCTCCGTCTGCATCATCGGCGCGCAGGCGGTGATGGTGCCGATGGGGCTCATCGTCGGCCGTCGCGCCGAACGCTGGGGGCGCAAGCCCCTCCTCGTGATCGGCTTCGCTGCATTGCCCGTGCGGGCCTTGCTCTACCTTGCCTGGCGCGACCCGTTCTGGCTGATCGCTGTCCAGTGCCTCGACGGCGTCGGCGCCGGCCTGCTCAGCGCGATGAAGCCACTGGTGATGGCCGACATCACCCGTGGGACCGGCCGCTACAACGCCGCCCACGGCCTGATCGGCACGGTGCAGGGCGCGGGTGCTTCCCTGTCCTTCGTGATCGCCGGAACCTTGGTGCAGAAGGCGGGGTTCGATGCAGCCTATCTCGCCTGTGCCGCGGCCGCCGCGGTCGCCCTCGCGGTGTTGATCGTACTGATGCCCGAGACCGCCCCTGAGCCGCCTTGCGGCGGGCCGGCGGCGTGGTTTCGGGCGATGCTGCCGGGCAAAGCGTAAGGAGGATCAGTGAGACATCACAATTCTGGAACAGGGCGCCGGCGGGCCGCGATGTTCGCCGTGTTCCTATGTCTCGCGCTGCCTGCGGCCGCCGACACGCTGCACAGCAGCTACGTCGACCCGGCGGCTATGGTGTTGCAACGTGTCCTGCCCCCACCGCCCGAAGCAGGTTCGGAGCCGGCCAAGGCTGATATGCAGGCGGTCGAGGCGGCCGTCGGCGCCCGCACCTCCGAGGATGAGCGACGCATCACGGCGAACCTCCCGTGCACGCTCGACCGCTTCTCCGGTGTTCTTGGTCCGAGCTTCACCGCAGCGACGATGCCGGTCACCGCAGGGCTGATCGAGCGCGTGTTCCAGGACGGCGAGCTGACCGTGCTGGCGGCCAAAGCCGCCATCGCCCGGCCACGCCCCTACACGCTCAAGCCCGATCTCGCCACGTTCGGCCACCGCTCCGCCAGCACGTCCTACCCGAGCGGTCACGCCACGTTCGGATATCTCGCCGCCACCGTCCTCTCGCATCTCGTGCCGGATAAGCGCCAAGCGCTGTTTGCCTTCGCGGCCTCCTACGGGGCCAACCGCATGATCGCCGGAACGCACTTTCCGTCCGATCTCGAAGCGGGGAAGATCACTGCAGCCGTCATCGCGGAGGGGTTGTTCCGCGATCCCCGTTTTCAGCAGGATCTTGCGCAAGCCGCTGCAGAAGTCGCGGCTCAGGGCAGCCCATCAGCCCGCTAATGCAGAGGCCTCGGACCGGCTGCATCACGAAGGCGGCAGACAGGTTGCGGGCTGGTCCCACCGCCTGATCATGGTTCATGCTCTTTCGCCACTCGAAACGGAGCGGCGGTATGCTCATACGAGCCGCAACTCACCCGCCTTGAGGCCCAGGCGTCGGATGAGGTCCCGGTAGAGAGCGCCGACGACTTCGATCCCCATGCCGTCGGTCGTCAGTCCGTTCAGCTGCGCGAGCGCGGCCTCGGCGGAAGCGGCTACCACCGCGTAGATGCGAGGCGCCTCCCGCTTGTGGCGCACGGCGATCAGGTACGCCGTGCGCTTACCTTTCTTGCCGGTCTGGACCTCTCCTGGAGAAGTGGGCGTGGCCTTGTCCATCAGTCCTTGTCGGGCTTTTCCTTGGTGATGGCGCCCGTCTTGGGATCGACGTGGAACTCCATCTTCACGCCGTTCTTCAGGCCTTCGCCTTCCCAGTGTCCGTCATCGGCCTCCAGCTCGGTGATGCTGGAGTAGCCCGCGTCCATCAGCTTCTGCTTGACCTGCTCGGCAGGGATCCAGTCCGCCCCAGGCTTGTCCTCCTTGGCCAGGACAGGACCGGCGAAACCCAGCACCATGGCCAGGGCGAGCGGTGCGAGCGTCCCGAACTTCATTAGCCGTCTCCATTTCTACGATGCCGGACAACGAGCCATATGGAGAGTGGTTGCGCGCCTGCCGGCCTATCGGACGGCTACAGATGACCCTCGACGTTCTCGACGCTGGCAACACCTGGGCGCGCTCGTAGTCCCTGAGCGATCTCCGCCACCGACTGACGAGACAGCCGCGCGAACGAGATCAGGATCTCATCCTGTGCCGGATCGGAGGCACGCTGCACGACGAACTGGCGGATGCGCGAGGCACGCTGTCCTGCGATCCCTTGCAGGGTGTCGAACGTGATCGCACCCGGCTCGGCCAGCACTCGCAGCGGTTGGACACGCTGCCGATTATGGTAGCGCTCCTGAAGGGGTTTCAATCCGGCGAGGATCGCCAGGAGGATGACGGTCGTTGCGATGCCGGCGGCGTACAGGCCGCTGCCGACCGCGAGACCGATGGCAGCGACAGCCCAGAGACTTGCTGCCGTTGTGAGCCCTTTGACGACCTCGCCGCGAAGAAGGATCGTCCCAGCTCCGAGAAACCCCACGCCTGAGACGACCTGCGCTGCGATACGTGATGGATCGAGGACGACGTTGTGCGTGCCAAGCGCATCGCTGAAGCCGAAGGCGGAAACGATGACGATGAGGCAGGCGCCGACCCCGACGAGCATGTGCGTTCGCAGGCCTGCAGCCCAGAGCAATCGCTCGCGCTCAACCCCTATCAGGCCGCTGAGGATGGCGGCGAGCATCAAGCGGCTCAAGATCTCCAGATTGCCGATCATAGCCTCCGTCGCATATGCCTATTGTTCTTCGATAGATCCCGGGCGGGCATCGCACAGCCAAACATGCGAAGGCGGCGCTTCCAGATAGGTGCGACGCCTATACAAAAGTCGCCATCCTTGAGAACGGGCGCATGGCCTGAGCGGTACTGCCAAGAGCAGGCCTCAACGCTGGACTTCGAGAGCCGCGCCTCAACGCGCCGCTTCTGGCGCCCTCCGTTTGGCCGCTAGGGCCGCCGCTTTGCCGGCCGCCGCGTAAAGGTTCAGCCGCGCGTAAACGCCAAAGGCTGAACCGTCGTCCAGGAAGCCGCCGCCGGGGCCCTGCGTCTGGGTCAGGATCGCGTTGGCCTCGTCCAGGCTGAGGGTCGGAAACGCGGCGGTCAGGAGGTTCCCGGCCTCTGGAGCGACGCGCCCAACATCCGCTTGTTCGCTGGCGTTTTGAGAATGCACCACCGGCAGCCCGTAGGTCTGGGTCGCTGCGTACAGGGCCTCGTTGGCGGCGGGATCACGGAACCGCCCCGTATCCGCCGCCGCACAGGCGGCAAGCGTGTCACCGCAGCCGTCCCGTAGGAAAGCGGAGAGGTCAGCGCGGGCTGCGTTGAGCGCGGCTCGGTAGTCGGGGAGTGCCACAGCCGCATTGGTCGAGCGGCTCATCTCGTTGTCCACCGCCGGGTTCCTCCGGATCTGGCCCACATAAGCGGGGTCGTTGGCGAGGAGGTGGGCGACCGCGTGCAAGGCCACCGCCCGACCGCCGATCACGTCCATCGCGTAGTGAGCGCCCAGCACGATGCGGTTGTTGCCGTACTCGGCGGCGCGCGCGATCATCTGCTGATAGCGCTCCGGCACCAGAATCGCGAGGATCAGAGCCTCGGTATAGCCGTAGGTCGTGTGGCCGCTCGGGTAAGAGGGGCTGTCGGTCAAGTTCTGGTTCGGCCCGTGCAGCCAGTCCAGGCTGTGGGAGCCCCTCCCGAAATAGTCGTCGCCGCGATGGGCGAAGAGTTGCGGCAGAGTCTGAAACGGGCGCGCGTTGCCATAGGCGTTGGAGCCTTGGCTGCTGGCTGGGCGCCCGTAAGCCTTGCCGAACGCATCGGCAACGCCCCCACGCTCATTCAGGATGGCTGACGCGGCATCCGAGACGGGCGCCTTGCCGTTCGTCGTGGCGTTGGCGAAGAAAAACTTGCCCGCATTGGAGTCGGATTTGGCGACGTTGTTGGTGTAGCCGAGCAGGTCCGCCACGGACGGCGTCACGTTCGTGAAGGTCTTGGTGTCCGCGTAGCGGGCCTTGGCCTGGTAGACCGCACCGAGCGTACTCCCAAGCCCGTCGGCGAGCTCGGCCGCGTTGCCGTCCGTGATGAAGGCGTCGCGCAGGGCGAGCAAGCGTTGCTTGGGCAGGGGCAGCAGAAGTGGCTGCCGGGCTGCGCCGGACTGGATCTCCCCCGTGACCTTGAGGTTCGCGTCGAGGGCGGCCCGCCCCTCCGGACTGGCCGCCAGGAAACTCACGGGCGCGAGGCCGCGCAAAGCCGTCAGGTTGGTGGCCGACTGCGCCGCCGCCGGGAGGGGCGCCAGAATGAGAAGCGAAAGAGCCCCATTCCTGAGCGTCTTCGACACGGCGTTTCCCCTCATGCTCGGCTGGTGCCCCGACCCTAAAGATCTAAGTGAACGGCTCAGGTCCAGAACCCTGGCGCTTCCTCGTGACAGGATCGAGCGAGAGTGTAGCGCGCGGCTCAAGGCAAGGATCTCCTCCGCGCTTGGCTTCTGTCCGCCCTTCATCCCCAACTCCAGCGGCTTTAGCAGATCCTCTCGATTAGCCTGGTTTGCCGCCATCCGGTCAGGTCACGTGGTTCGATGCGAACCGCGAAAGCACAAAGAAACCGACAATATCCGGCGGCGGCGGCGTAGGCGCGCCGCCAGACGCGCAGTCGCCGCGCCGATGCCACGACTGCCGCCGGTGATCAGCATCACGGGCGCACCTCGTCCGTCTTCGCGCGGCAGGGGCATCCGGCCGGCCGCCATCCGTGGCCTCGGAGGGGTCGGACTGGGGTCATGGTTTCCTCGCGACGTGCGGCGACAGGACGAGCATGATCGGGACGACGGCGAAGGCCGTGGCGGCGGCCGCGACGGCGGCCCAACGTGGTCCAACCGCATCGCCCAGCGGGCCGTAGAGCAGGGGCGTCGCGAGCGCGCTGCCGCCGAGCGTCCAGGTGTAGAAGACTGCGAAGGCGTGCTCGACCCGACCGTGCGGCGCGAGTTCCGGCACGGTACCGTAGAGCACGGAGGATGTACCATTCAGCATTAGGCCGAGGACGGGCAGTACCGCGAGCGCGAGGGTGAGCGGAGACGCAATGACGAGCAGGATTGCGGCCGCCGTGCCCGCCTCGGAGAGGATCACGCAGCGTGTCACACCGAAGCGGTCCCCGAGCCGGCCGAAGATCGCCTTGCCCAGCGCACCGCCGACGGCGGCAAGGCCGAACGCGACGCCCACCGTGGTGAGGGCCGCCCCCTTTTCCTGCAGCAGGAACGGAAGGTAGACGAGAAAGGCCGGGCGGGCGGCGTTGTCGAGGATGCCGACCGCCACGAGGAGTCCGAAGCCGGTCCGGCCGACCGTAGGATCGCCGGGCTCGGCCACTTGTGGGCGCGCTCGCGCTTCCTCGCGCAGGATGGGCTCGCGGGGCAGCAGCGTGGCGACCCCGGCCGCGACGACGGCTCCGAGGCCGGCGGCGAGCCAGAGCACGAAGCGCCAGTCGGCGTGGGTGAGGAGAAGCCCGGCGAGCGCGGGCAACGCCGCTTTTCCGAGATCGCCGGCGAAGTTGTAGGTGCCGAGTGGCCCCCTTGCCCTCGTCCCATAGGTCCGGGCGATCACCGCCGAGGCGAGGGGATGCTGGGTGCTGCTTCCCGCGCCGGAGAGCGCCAGGGCGACGCAGAGGCCGACGAGACCACCCGAGGCGCCAGCCAGCGCATAGCCGCCGGCGCCGAGCAGCGTGCCGAGAACGAGGACGGTTCGCGCGCCGAGCACGTGCGCGAGTGCGGTGGCGGGCATCTGAAGGCTGGCCAGCGCGCCGACATAGAGCGAGCGCACCAGGGCGAGCGCCACGTAGCCGAGGCCGAACTCGGCCTGCCAGACCGGCAGTAGAACGTAGATCAGGTCGGTGTAGCCATCGTGCAGGGCGTGGTTGACGCCGATCGTGGCGAGGATGCGCGTCCGCCGGGACGCGCGGATGTCGGCCGCCCCATCCGTCGGGCCCATGGCCTCCTCGTCGGAACCCGCGATGGTCGTCGGCATCGATCACCCTTCCACGGCTGCCAGCAGCCAATACGGTGACGGCTACACCCGTGATAATCCGGCGATGAGTGTCGTTCGACTCACGCTACCCGTGCGCTAAACTCACGGATGCCAGCCCAGAGGTCCGATGCGTCGTCTTCCACCCCTCCACGCGCTGCGCGTCTTCGAGGTCGCCGCCCGGGCCGGCAGCCACGCCGCCGCGGGGGCCGAACTCGGGCTGACCCACGGGGCCGTCAGCCGTCAGGTCGCCGTGCTGGAGGCGTGGTTCGGCCAGCGCCTGTTCGTACGGGTCGGGCGCAACGTCGTCCCGACGCCCGCGGCCCGGGCCTTCGCGGAAGCGGTCAGCCTCACCTTCGACAGACTCGACGCGGCGGCCGAGATTTGCGGCCGGCCCCTCGCGCCACGGACCCTGCGGGTGAGCACGCCCACGACCTTCGCGATGCGCTGGTTGATCCCGCGCCTGGACAGCTTCCACGCGGCGCGGACGGAGGCCGAGGTCGTCGTCACGACCACCACGACCTTGCACAATGCCCTGCGCGGCGGCTTCGACCTCGCGGTCCGACGCGAGCCGCGCATCGGAACGGGGGCGCATCATCCCTGGGGCGCCTACCGCGCGGTCCCCTTCCTGCGGGAGGCCAACACGCTGGTTGCAAGCCCGTCCCTCCTCGCGGCCCGCCCCCTGCGCACCCCGGACGATCTCGAAGGCGCCACTCTGCTGTCGAGCGAGACGCGCCCGGGCGACTGGAGCGACTGGCTCGCCGCCGCCGGTCTTCCCCCTGATACGGGCAGCCGCCGGACGTTCGACCATTACTTCGTAGCTCTGCAGGCGACGGCGGACGGGCTCGGCTACGGCCTCGGACCCCTGCCCGTCTTGTCCGGCGACCTGGCGGCCGGACGGCTCGTCGCCCCGTTCCCGGAAATCGTCGTCCCGCGCCCCGGCTACGTGGCCCTCGTGCCGAACGATGCGGACAAGACCTCGACCCTGGCGGCATTCGTCGACTGGCTCGTCGCCACGGGCGCGCAATGAGATCGGACGACCATCGGACCGAGCCGGAGACGGCTTCTCTCCATGCGAGAAAGGCATTTGCGTTCGGCGTAATGACCGATGTGTGCGTGAAGTGGCCCCTCGCGTTCCGCGAGCAAACGTCCGCTCTTGCGACCCGGTCTTTCGGAAGCGGACCGACAAAAATCCACCCAACCCGGACGTTGGCCTCTACCTCAACAGCCTAGAAGCGGACCTTCCGAAGGTCGCCAAAGGGTCGAAACCGGACGGCTCTGATGTCAGAGAAACAGTCGGAATTCAGACATATCGTTCAGGTTGCTTTCAACCTATCTAGAAGCCGCACACAGTCTGCAAAAGGCTTCCGGGAACCGTGCCCAGCTCAGCCAGTTGACCCACAGATTATATCTGTTCTAATTCGCAACTGAGGGCGGTCGTTGGCCGCCGGCCCCGTGAGGATGATGACCATGGCGAACGCCCACTGCGACAGCTGCAAGTTCTATGATGAGCACAAGGGCAACAGCGCCCCGGCGGCCGCGGATGCCGGCCTGTGCCGGTTTAACCCGCCGGTCAGCCAGCCGGCGCCGGAGTCCAAAGGCCTGTGGCCGGTTGTCGGCGCCAGCGACTGGTGCGGCCATTTCACGGCCGAGATGACCGCGGCCGAGTAAGGTCGGGTTTCTTCACCTAACGATCAGGGCCAGCCGCGAGGCTGGCCTTTTTCGTTGCCGGCACCGGCTGGAGCAACGAAACGGCAGCCATACCCTCCCCGTGGCCGCTGCCGGCCGTTCCGGCAGACAGGCCCAGTCCGACGACCGGGCAATGCTGATGGCCTGAGCACAAGTGCGCATTGCTATGGCAAATGGAGCGCTCAATAATCCGTAGCTTAGAATTTCTTCAGATTTGAACCGTTGTAAGTGTGTGATCTATAACACGTTTTCGGCTTGCTCAACGATCCGTGACCGCCGATGACACTGGTATTGCGCTAGTCCGAGCGCGCGCCAGCGTGATCCATGTCCCACCGCTTCTCGCTCCTTCCCGTCCTTCTCACCACCACCGTCCTTGTCGGTCCCGTGGTGGCACAAGATGGCACGGTTCAACTCAACGAGATCTCGGTCGATGCAGTGGGGCCCAGCGCTTCCGTCGCGGCATCGGCCGGCTCCGGCGGCCTCAACGTCAGCGCTGGTGACGCTGGCACGGCCGCCACCAGTGGCGGCGGTGGCGGCCCTTCTGGGATCACCGGCTACACGGCCCGTGTCTCCACAGCCGCCACCAAGACCAACACCCCGCTGATCGAGGCCCCGCAGTCGGTCTCGGTGGTGACCCGAGAGCAGCTCAACGACCGCAACGTTCAGAGCTTCACCGACGCGGTCAACTACGTCCCGGGCGCCATATCTTCTCGATCAGGCTTCGATCCACGGTTCGACCAGGTTTTCATCCGCGGCTTCGACGTGCTCACCAACCAGGGCATCTACCGCGACGGCCTGCGCGTGATCGGCAGCGGCTTCGCCTACCCGAAGAGCGAGCCTTACGGCGCGGAGGCGCTCACCATCCTGCGCGGCCCCGCCTCCGGTCTCTATGGCCTAGGCTCGCCAGGCGGCATCCTCGATATCACGAGCAAGCGGCCCGTCTTCGTACCGTTTGGAGAAGTGCAGTTCCAAGCCGGGAGCTTTGGACGCTTCCAGGGCAACTTCGACGTCGGCGGTCCGATCGAGGGTTCAGATGGCACGATGGCCTACCGCCTCACCGGCGTGCGCCGCGAGGCGGGCACCTTCATCGGTCTCGGCACGAACGACGACCAGCTCAACATCGCGCCCGCCTTCACCTGGAAGCCGTCAGCCGATACCACATTCACGTTTCTGAGTGAGTTCCAGGTCACCAACACGCCGGCGGCGACGTTCTTCTACAATGACCCGGGCTTCCGAGTATCCAAGTTCTACCAGGGTGATCCACGCTTCATCGGCCTCGATCAGACCCAGTATCGGGTCGGCTACGCCTTCGAGCATTTCTTCACGCCCGACCTCGTCTTCCGCCAGAATTTTCGCCACTACGGACTGTTCCTTAGCGGGAAGTACGTCGATATCAACAACATCAACGACGCGCGGACGATCGGCACGCGCGACACCGGCTATATCCGCGAGGGTCTGGTGCAGCAGACGCTGGACAACCAGCTGGAAGCACGCTTCGCCACTGGCCCAGTCGCCCACACCGTGGTCGGGGGCGTCGACTACGCCCGGTACAGCCTCAGCCAGCGCCTCGGCTTCGGCCTAGCCCCGGACCTCAACCTCGTCACGCGCAACTACGGCCAGCAGTTCATCGCGACGCCGCCCCTCGGGGCCGCCTCGCGCCAGACCCAGGATCAGGTGGGCGTCTACCTGCAGGACCAGGCCAAGTTCGGCGACTTCATCCTGACCGTAAACGGGCGCCACGACTGGGTCTTCCAGGACAACTACGCGACGCCCGACAGCGCGGTCTCACGCCAGGACAACAGCGCCTTCACCGGCCGCGTCGGCCTCGGGTACGTCCTGGCGCCCGGGCTCGTTCCGTACGCGAGCTATGCCACGACCTTTACCCCGCAGGTCGGCCAGGATCGGAACGGACAAGCGTTCAAGCCGGCCACCGGCGACCAGATCGAGGCGGGCGTGAAGTACCTGATCCCCGGCACCAACATCCAGACGGCGTTCGCCGGGTTCGACATCAACCAGTCGAGCATCCTGATCCCTGACGCGAGCAACATTGCGTTCCAGACGGCTGGCGGCGCCGTACGCTCGAAGGGCTTCGAGGCCGAGGCGACCGCCAATCTCGCGCCCGGTACGAACCTGACCATCGCCTACACGCACGTCGACATCCGGTTCGTGAACTCAACCTCGTTTACCGGCGACTCCCTCAACGGGAACCGCGTCTCCGGCATCCCCAGCGATACCTACGCGTCGTTCCTGACTTATGCCTTCCCGCTATCTTCAGCCCTGCGTGGGCTGCAGTTCGGCGGCGGCATTCGCTACATCGGATCCAGCTACGCGGATGATCAGAACACCGTCCGCAATACCGCCGTGACGCTCTACGACGCCCTCGTTGCCTACGACTTCGCCGCGCTCGATCCGAAGTACAAGGGCTTCCGGGCGCAGATCAACGGCTACAACATCTTCAACCGGAGCTACACGACCTGTTCGTTCGCCTTCTGCAACTTCAACCAGCCAGCGACCGTTATTGGCAGCCTCATCTATCGTTGGTAAGATAGAGAACCTCAGGCCGAAAATCGACTGTCAGAGAGGCTTCGAAGGGTAAGGGGCGGCAGTTGGCTCAATCCCCGGAAGTGGCCATTCGAAAACAGCGAGGCCACGGATCCCATCTGTCACAGCGAGGCCACACAAGCCGCCGATTTTGTTCATGGCGTTGACGAGGCTTGTCAGAGCATCCGATGGTGACAGCGACGGTTCCTTTCCGGAGGATCAAAAGGGAACGCGGTGAGGGCCTTGGCCCGAGGCCGTGGCTGCCCCCGCAACTGTAAGCGGCGAGCCCATCATCAACACGTCACTGGGTCCTCGGGCCTGGGAAGACGATGAGAGGGCGGTGACCCGCGAGCCAGGAGACCTGCCGTCAGTCGTGGTCACACGCGAAACGCATCGGGCGGGGTGTCCTGGTGGGTGTCGAGGCGTTCGGCTGTCCTAACGGCAGGCAAGCGCCCAGGCCTCGTTCGCGGTGACGTGCCACAGACGTCGCCCGAGGCCCCGTGTCCGCCATTCGCTTTTCTTCGAGCCTACGCACCATCCTGCTCGCCACCTATGCCGGCATCCTGTCGCACGCGGCCCTATCGCAACCGGCGCTGAACCTCGCAGAGGCCAATCTCGACGAGATCTCGGTCACGGCCGAGACGACCACACCGGTCGCGAACAGTGCCGGGCCAGCAGCCAGCGCCGGCTACGTCGGCGGCACCACCGGCGTCGGCGGCACCCTGCGTACGGTGAATTCGGCCAGCGCCGGGACGATCTCAGGCGCCGAGATCAACAGCCGCCCGATCACCCGCCCGGGCGAGGTGCTGGAGTCGGTGCCGGGCCTGATCGTCACGCAGCACTCGGGCGAGGGCAAAGCCAACCAGTTCTTCCTGCGCGGCTTCAACCTCGACCACGGCACCGACATCGCGATCGACGTCGACGGGATGCCCGTGAACATGCGCACCCACGCCCACGGCCAGGGCTACGCCGACATCAACTTCCTGATCCCCGAGCTCGTCGGCGCGGTGGAGTTCCACAAGGGGCCGTACTTCGTGCGCGACGGCGACTTCGCCTCGGCCGGCTCGGTGCGGATCGACTACCTCGACACCGTCGCGAAGTCCGTCGCGCTGACCTCGTTCGGCTCCTTCGGCTACGCGCGGGCGCTGACCATCGCCTCGGCGCCGCTCGGCCAGGGCAACCTGCTGGTGGCCGGCGAGGCGCAAGTCTACGACGGCCCCTGGGACGTACCGGACGCGCTTCGCAAGGTGAACGGCGTCGTGCGCTACAGCCAGGGCACGGCGCTCGACGGGTTCTCGGTTACCGGCATGGCCTATGCCAGCCGCTGGACCGCGACCAACCAGATCGCCTCACGTGCGGTCTCGGAAGGCCTGATCGGCCGTTTCGGCACCCTGAACCCCACCGACGGCGGAGACTCGTCGCGCTTCTCGCTCTCGGGCCGCTGGAGCATGACCGACGACACCGGCATCACGCGGGCCTCGGCCTACGTGATCCGCCAGCAGCTCAACCTGTTCAACGACTTCACCTACTTCCTCAACGACCCGGTCGCCGGCGACCAGTTCCACCAGCTCGACCAGCGCATCCTCGGGGGCGGCGAAGTGAGCCACGTCTTCCAGGGCGCGCTGTTCGGGTTGCCGATGGAGAACGAGGTCGGCGTGCAGACCCGCACCGATTCGATCCGGGTCGGGCTGTTCAACACCACGAACCGCCAGTTCCGCTCCGGCGTCCTCGACGACCGGGTGCTGGAGGCGAGCGGAGCGTTCTACTACGACAACCGCGTGCGCTGGACCGACTGGCTGCGCACCAGCGTGGGCTTCCGCGCCGACGCCTACTACGCCGACGTGGTCTCCGATACGGCGGCTAATAGCGGGAAGGCGCGGGACGGCATCGTCAACCCGAAGCTCGGGCTGGTGCTGGGGCCGTGGGCCGACACCGAGCTCTACCTGAACTACGGCGGCGGCTTCCACTCGAACGACGTGCGCGGCGTCACCGCGACGATCGACCCGACGAGTTCGCTGTTCAACACGACACGCTCGCCCTTCCTGGTGCCCTCGACCGGGTACGAGGTCGGCATCCGCAACCGCAGCATCGCCGGGCTGGAGACGGCGGTCGCGCTGTTCCGCCTCGACTTCGCGTCGGAGAACCTGTTCCAGGGCGACACCGGCACCACGGAGCCGAGCCGCCCGAGCCGCCGCTTCGGCGTCGAGTGGACCAACCGCTATGCGGTGACGCCCTGGCTGAAGCTGGAGGGCGACCTCACCGTCACCAACGCCCGCTTCTCGGACGTGAACACAGTCGGCAACCGCATCCCCGAGGCGCCGACCACGATCGCGTCGGCCGGGTTCACCTTCGGCGAGGGCCTCGGCTGGTTCGGGTCGATGCGGCTGCGCTACTTCGGCCCGCGCCCGCTGATCGAGGACAATTCCGTGCGCTCGAAGCCGACGGCGCTCCTCAACGGCCGCGTCGGCTACAATTTCGACAACGGCTTGAGCCTGTCGCTTGACGTATTGAACCTCACCAACGCCAAGTCGGACCAGATCACCTACTACTACGTCTCGCGCCTGCCCGGCGAAGGGGCGGACGGCGTCGCCGACAAACACTTCCACCCCGTGGAGCCGACTGCCGTGCGACTGACGCTGGCCGGGCGATTCTGATGCTGGGCGCCGGCACGTACGATGTATCGCGGGAGCTGCGAATGTCGGTGAAGTTGGTGTCCCCCGTCGATGCCGTTCGCTCAAAGCGCTGCGGCGATGCCGGGCGTCGCGCCGCGACGGCACGGTCGCAGCGCTACCTCGCTGGCATCGAGCCTTTGCTTGACGCCATCATCCACGATCAGGGGCGTACCGCCCGGGCCGTCGCAACCGAGTTGACGCGCCGCGCCGTGCGAAAACCGCGCGGCGGGGTGATCTGGACATCGGCGGACGCGCAGAGGCTTCTGCGTCGATTGAGCGTCGACACGAAGGCACATCGTCCTGACGGGCGGATGAGCAGGAAGGCCGAGCCTCGCCGCCACGGGGCGCTTGGTTCGGGTGGATGAGGTTGCATGGAAAATAGCGTCCTATCCAACGGCAACGCATCCCGCGTCGTGCGGCGGCGTATCGGCCTGCTCTACCTCGTCTTGATTGCCGCCAATGTCGCGGTCTGGCTCTGGGCCTACAGCCTGTTCGCAGGGCAGCCTGCGCTGCTTTCGACCGCGCTGCTGGCCTACGTCTTCGGGCTGCGCCATGCGGTCGATCCCGACCACATCGCCGCAATAGATAACGTCACCCGTAAGCTGATGCAGGCGGGCCAACGACCGGTCTTGGTCGGCTTCTGGTTCGCGCTGGGGCATTCCACGGTCGTGGTCGCCGCCGCCGCCGCGGTGGCGCTTGCTGCGACCAGCCTGATCACGGCTTCGGAAGGCTACCGTGAAATCGGCGGCCTGATCGGAACCGGTGTCTCCGCGGCTTTCCTGATCCTGATCGGCTTGGTCAACCTCGTCGTCCTCGCGGGCGTTTGGCGCGCGTTTCGCCAGATGCGTCGCACAAGCCGTTACGTCGAAGCCGACTTCGACGTGCTGCTCGCCAACCAGGGCGTTCTGGCCCGCATCCTACGGCCCTTGTTCCGCCTCGTGACGCGCTCCTGGCACATGTACCCGCTGGGCCTGCTCTTCGCGCTCGGCTTCGACACCGCCACGGAAGTGAGCCTCTTCGGGCTGTCGGCCTCTCAGGCGAGCAAGGGTGCCGACCTCTGGGTGATCCTGGTCTTCCCGGCCTTGTTCACCGCGGGAATGGCCCTTGTCGACGCAACCGATGGTGTGCTGATGCTCGGCGCCTACAGCTGGGCCTACGTCCAGCCCATCAGGAAGCTGTTCTACAACCTCACCATCACCCTGGTCTCGGTGGCGGTCGCGCTGGTCATCGGAACGCTAGAGGCGCTGAACCTGCTGGCGGACAAGCTCAACCTTCAGGGCTGGTTCTGGCAGCGGCTGGCCGCGATTAGCGACAATTCCGGAGTCCTCGGGTTCGGCATCGTGGGCCTTTTCGCGACTGCGTGGCTTCTGTCGTTCCTCATCTATCGCCTCGGCAAGTTCGACCGAATCGATGTCAGACCGGCGGACGTTCCGTGATCGTCTCCGGAAGTCTCTCAAGCCAGCGCCCGGCTTGTCTAAAACCTCACATGCTGGAACAACCTGTTTCCGAATGTTGACGCAAGGAAGCGTTACAGCCTAGCTTAAGCCCGACGGTTCCCTTCGGGGATCAAAAGGGAACGCGGTGAGGATGAGGTCCGAAAGGACAGGTCCGAAGCCGCGGCTGCCCCCGCAACTGTAAGCGGCGAGCCCATCATCAACACGTCACTGGGTGCCTCGGCACCTGGGAAGACGATGAGAGGGCGGTGACCCGCGAGCCAGGAGACCTGCCGTCAGTCGTGGTCACACGCGAAACACATCGGGCGGGGTGTCCTGATGGGTGTCGAGGCGTTCGGCTGTCCTAACGGCAGGCAAGCGCCCGGGCCTCGTTCGCGGTGACGTGCCACAGACGTCGCCCGAGGCTTGTCCCGTGTCCTTCCCCTCCCGATCCGCGTGCCTGCGCACGCTCGCGCTCGCCTGCGCCTCCCTTCCCGGTCCTGTGCTCGCGCAGCAGACCGCCGCCCCCTTCGCCGACGTCCCGCGCGGGGCCGAGGCGGCCGTCACGCTCTCCGAGCTTTCCGTTTCCGCCACCGGCGTACCGACGCCCGTCGACCAGGTCGGATCGAGCGTGACGGTGCTCACCGCCGCTACGCTGGAGGCCCAGCAGCGCCGCACCGTCCCGGATGCCCTCCAGCAGGTGCCGGGCCTCAACGTCGTGCAGACCGGTGGACCCGGGGGCCAGACCTCGGTGTTCATCCGCGGCTCGAACTCGAACCACGTGAAGGTGCTTATCGACGGCATCGACGCGACCGACCCTTCGAACCCGAACGGCTCCTTCGACTTCGGGCAGCTCCTGACCGACGACCTCTCCCGCATCGAGGTGCTCAGGGGTCCCCAGAGCGGCCTCTACGGCAGCGACGCCATCGGAGGCGCGATCTCCTTCACGACGAAGCGTGGCGAGGGACCGGCCAGGGCCACCGCGCGGATCGAGGGCGGCTCGTTCGGGACCTTCAACCAGAGCGGCCGGGTCAGCGGGTCGGAAAACGGCTTCGACTACTCGGTGTCGATCCAGCATCTCCGGGCTGCCGCAACGCCTGTGACGCCGCCCAACCTCGTCGCCCCAGGAGCGACGACCCGCCCGAACTACTACGACAACGAGACCGTCTCGGCGAAGTTCGGCTACCAGTTCACCGACACGTTCCGGATCAACTCGATCACGCGGTTCATCAACTCGAAGCTGCTCTTCAGCGGCGACGACTACGGCACCTTCCCGGTGACGCTGGGCGGCCTGCGCAGCCAGGCGGACGTGCAGCAAGTCTTCACTCGCAACGAGGCCGAGTGGACGCCGTTCGCCGGTTTCCACAACGTCTTCGCGATCAACTACTCGAACCTCTACAACCGCCAGGTCCAGAACGCGTACGACCCGTTCAACCCGCTCCCGACCGCCGGCCTCGGCGAGCGCACGCGGTACGAGTACCGCGGCGACTACCAGCTTTCGCCCGGCAACCTCGTTCTGTTCGGCGCGCAGCGTGACGACGAGAGCCTGTCGACCACCGATCCGAACCCGTTCGGTTCCGGCAACCTGCGGGCCAGGAACGGCAATACCGCCGGCTACGGTGAGATACAGCTGACGCCATTCGACCGTGCCTCTTTCGTCGCCAACGTCCGCCACGACGAGAACGACGCCTTCGGACCGGCCACCACGTTTCGCGTCGCCCCGAGCTACATCCTGCCGTTCACCGACACGCGGATCAAAGGCAGCGTCGGCACCGGCTTCAAGGCGCCGACCCTGAGCCAGCTGTTCCAGAGCTTCCCGGCGTTCAACTTCTTCGCCAACCCCAACCTCAAGCCGGAAGAGAGCCTCGGCTACGATGCCGGCTTCGAACAGCCGCTCGGCGAGCGCGTTCTCGTCGGCGCGACCTATTACGCCAACGACTTCAAGAACCTGATCACCACCAACGCCAGCTTCACCTCGAACGAGAACGTCGGGCGAGCCGAATCCTACGGGGCCGAGGCCTTCGTTGCGGTCCGGTTCACCGACACGCTCTCGGGCCGGGTCGACTACACCAACACCGTGACCAAGAATGAGATCACCAACCAGGAGCTCCTGCGCCGGCCTCGCCACAAGGGCAGCGCCACCGCTCAGTGGACGCCGATCCCCGGCCTGAGCTTCAGCGGGACGGTGATCGTGCTTGGCCACTTCGTAGACGGAAACCGAGACTTCTCGATCCAGAGTCTGAAGAACCCGGGCTTCACCCTGGTCAACCTCGCGGTCAACTACGACGTGAACGAGACGGTGAGTGTGTTCGGCCGGATCGATAACCTGTTCGACCGCCGCTACGAGAACCCCACCGGCTTCCTCGGGCCGGGCCTCGCCGTGTACGGCGGCGTCCGCGTGACGACGTTCTGAGGATTGCGATGTCGATGCGATTGACGCTGGCTGCGCTAGCGATTGCGGTCTGGCTTGGTCTGTCAGGTGCGGGGTGGGCGGCAGACGAGCCGGCGCATCCGGTCCACGTCGTCTCGATGAACCTCTGCGCCGACGAGCTGGTCCTGCGGCTCGCAAACCGCGACCAGGTCACCGCCGTGACGTATCTGGCCCATGACCCGCGCGGCTCCACCGTCGCGCGGGAGGCCACCGGCATCGCGGTGACCCGTGGCCTCTCGGAGGAGATCGTCGCGCTCCGGCCCGACCTCGTCGTTGCCGGCGCCTTCACGACACGGACCACGGTGGGCCTGCTCAAGCGCGTCGGCTTCCCCCTTCTCGAACTCGGCGTACCCAACGACTTCGAGGGGGTGCGGGCCCAGATCCGGACCGTCGCCGCGGCCCTCGGGCACCCGGCGCGCGGCGAGGCGATGGTCGCGGACCTCGACGCGCGGCTGGCCCGGGTGATGCCGGCGGCCAAACCCTTGCGGGCCCTCGTGATGCGTCCGAACGCCTTCACGGTGGCACCCGGCAGCCTCGGCGACGCGGTGATCCGCGCCGCCGGCCTCGCCAACGTCGCCGCCGAACTCGGTCGCGACCGGTTCGGGCAGGTCCCGCTGGAAGCGGCGGCCTTGGCCGGCGCCGACCTCATCGTCCTCGACGAGGGGGAGCCCGGCGCGCCGTCGCTGGCCGATGCACTGCTGCATCATCCCGTCCTCGACGCGCTACGCCGGCAGGGGCGTACCGTCTCGATTCCGAACCGGCTCTGGAGCTGTCCAGGTCCGCAGGTCGCCGAGGTCGTGGCCTTGCTCGCTGCGGCGGCACACCAACGAGCGGCACGATGAACGCTCCCCTCCCGCCTCCCATGTGGGTCGACCGGGCGGTCGTCGGACCCCGCGCGGTCGTCTGGATATTCGGCCTGCTTGTGCTCGTCCTGACTGTCGCGTCCATCGCGGTCGGGTATGCCCCCTTCGACGTCCCAGCGGCGGCTAGCGACCTCATCGCCGGACGGGCGACCCTCCCGGCGCTGGTGTTCTGGGAACTGCGCCTACCTCGTGCCTTGCTCGGCAGCCTTGTCGGCTTCAGCCTTGGGCTCACCGGAGCGGCGATGCAGGGCTACCTGCGCAACCCGCTCGCTGATCCCGGCATCCTCGGCATCTCCTCCGCGGCGGCCCTTGGGGCCGTGGTGGTTTTCTATGGCGGCTTCGCAGCCTCGCTTAGCCTGGCCCTCCCGCTCGGCGGGATCGCCGGCGCCGCGGTGGCGGCGCTCGCCCTGAACCTCGTCGCCGCCAGAGGCGGCACCACCCTGGGATTGATCCTCGCCGGCGTCGCCCTGTCGAGCCTCGCCGGCGCCATGACGGCGCTGGCGCTCAACCTGTCGCCCAATCCCTACGCGGCCCTGGAGATCGTGTTCTGGCTGATGGGGTCGCTCGCGGACCGCAGCATGGACCATGTCTGGCTTTGCCTGCCGTTGATGGCGGTCGGCTGGGGCCTGATGCTGTCCACCGGCCGCGCGCTCGATGCCCTGACACTGGGCGAGGACACGGCCGCGAGTCTCGGCTTCCATCTGGTCTCGGTGCGCCTGCGCCTCGTGACGGGCGCGGCGCTGGCCGTGGGCAGCGGCGTCGCCGTCAGCGGCGCCATCGGCTTCGTCGGCCTCGTGGTGCCGCACCTTGTAAGACCTCTGATCGGCTCACGTCCCGGCGCCAGCCTGTGGCCGAGTGGCCTCGCTGGGGCCGCCCTGGTGCTGGCGGCGGACTTGGGCGTTCGTCTCCTGGCGACGCGCCCGGAACTCAAGCTGGGTGTGGTGACTGCGCTCGTTGGGGCACCGTTCCTGATCGTGCTCCTCCTGCGTGAGCGAGGGCGCGGCGCATGAGCCTCGCGACCGCAGCCCTCGATGTCCGCCTCGGCGGCCGTGCCATCCTCTCGGATGTCACCCTGTCCCTGGAACGCGGGGCCCTCGTCGGTCTGGTCGGTCCGAACGGCGCTGGCAAGACTACCCTCCTGCGCACCCTTGCGGGCTTGGTCGCCCCGACCAAGGGCCGCGTAAATCTCGACGGTATGCCGCTCAAGGGCATCTCCCGCGAGGTGCGTGCCAAACGCATCGCGGTCCTTTTCCAGAGCGCGGGGGCCGGTTGGCCGATGCAGGTGCGTGACCTCGTCGCCCTCGGCAGGCTGCCGCATCGACGCGCGTTCGGTGGCCTCAATAGCGCCGATCATGCCGCAATAAACCGAGCGATGGCACGGACCGATGTCGCGCGCTTCGCCGAGCGGACCGAACCGACCCTGTCCACGGGCGAGCGGATGCGCGTGCTGCTGGCGCGGGCGCTCGCCGTCGAAGCGGAGTGGTTGTTGGCCGACGAACCGATCACCGCCCTCGACCCGGCCCACCAGCTCGATGCCATGACGCTGTTGCGGAGCGTGGCCCTGGCCGGCACCGGCGTCGTCGCTGTTCTGCACGATTTGACCCTCGCCGCACGGTTCTGCGACCGGATCGTGGTTCTGGGTGCGGGACGCCTCGTCGCCGACGGACGCCCGGACGTCGCCCTGACGGACCGGCTGCTCGCTGATGCGTTCGGTGTCACGGCGTGCCGTGGGGCCGGACCGGACGGAACCGCCTATATCCTGCCCTGGAGCCGTTCAGGGCCACATACGGAGGACATCGATGCAGCCTTCCCCCACCAGCCCTGATGCTGTCGTAGCCCTCCTGCGCGAGGCATTGGCCGATCCGGGCACGGCCTGGAGCCTCGGCAGCTTTGGTGCCATCGCCGAGTTCATGCGCGATCCGGACGAGCCTGTCCTGGCCCTCCCTGACGATCGCCTGGGACTTGCGACCGCGCGCGGGGCCATCGCCCTGACCCCGAGTTCCGACCTGAGGCCAATCGCCTACGAGTCCGCGGTGGCCTCGGGCTGGAACCACGCGGTCGCGCTTTGCCTGCCGGAAGCGACATGCACGATGAACCGGAGGACCGTGGTGACGGAACTCGGGCCCGACCGGAACGCCGCCCGGGTCGAGGATCGCGACGGCATCCTGTTCGACCTCGGCCTCGGCCTGCTCGCCGTGGATGCCTGTGTGCGGGTGCGCGATCCGGAGGCCGTCGAGCGGCTGCGGGCCGGCGTCGGCATGCCGTTGTTCGACCACGCCAACCCCATCGGGCCGCACCTCGTCGCCATGAGCCCGCACCGGGTGTTCTTGGCGCGGGTCGGACGCGTCGAGGTCTATGCCCCGATCCCCGGGTCCGGCGGTACCAGTCCTGAAGGTCCGCACACGCACGTACTGCCGAAGCTCCTGCGCAGCGGTCGGACCCATGCCGCCACGACCCCGATCCCGGCGGGTTGGGTCCCCTGCGCCGGCCTGCACCCGGCGCACCCCTACAAGGACATGATGGGCGAACGCATCGTCTTCGACGCCGGACGCTACGAAGCGTTCCAGGAGATGCTCGACCATTGGGGTGATCCGGAACTCGTGGCGATCAAGCACGGCGGGCCCGAGGCGCCCGGCGGCACGGTGTCGACCCGCCACGCCCAGGGCGCACGCCGGGTCGCCGAGGCCCAGGCTCGTTACCTGCGGGGCGAGATCATTGAGGCCACAGCAGGCGACGACGAGGATGCGGAGGCGACAGCCTGACCGTGACCCGGACGGTGGCCGGCAGGAATCGTCCGGGGGCACCCCAGAGGGTGATCGGCCTGATCGGCTGCCCGGGCGCGGGGAAGACGACCTACGCTCGCCGCTTCGGACCTCTCGACGGCTGGGTCCACCTCACCCTCGACGACTTCCGGCAAACACTCTGGCCGCCGCACCGGCAGGTCTACTGGGAACTCAGGCAGGGCTCACTTGACGATGCGGCCCGGGACCTCCTGCACCGGGTCAAGGAAGCAGCCCTTGATGTCGCCCTGACAAACGGCTTCAGCGTGGTGATGGCGGACACACATCTCACCAGACCCGTGTTCGAGCGCGAGCTTGGGATCGTCGCCCGACACGGGCTCACCGTGGAGTGGAAAGTGTTCGACGTGCCGTGGGAGGTCCTGAAAGCCCGCAACGCGGAGCGTGGTCGGGTGGACCCGTCGCATCGCCAGCCGGATGAGGTCCTCCGGTTCACCTACGAGGTTTTCCAATCCCCGGACGCTTGGTGGCGTAGCTTGCCGCCGGAGCAGGTCGAGGTCCTGAGCTGACGGACGGAGTGCGCGATCCGCCTTCCCAAGTGTTGCCGGCAGGGCATAACCCTTCGTGCATTGCACTTGGTCCGTTGACGGGCATGGGCGTCGGCATGTTAGCTCGGCCGTGACGGTTCCTCCCCGGAGGATCAAAAGGGAACGCGGTGCGGGGGTAGCCCCAACGCCGCGGCTGCCCCCGCAACTGTAAGCGGCGAGCCCTTCGCCACCGACGTCACTGAGCGACCTCGCTCGGGAAGACGGTGAAGGGCAGTGACCCGCGAGCCAGGAGACCTGCCGTCAGTCGTGGTCACACGCGAGACACGCTGGGCGGGGTGCCCCGGCGGGTGCAGAAGCATGCGCGTTGCGCGTGGTTCGGCCTCGTTCGCGGTGACGTGCCACTGCCGTCGCCCGAGGCCCATCAACGTGTCCCGTTCACCGTCCATCCCGCTGTTGTCCGTGCTGGCCCTGTCCTGCGCGAGCCCCACCGCCGTCGCCGCCCAGGGGGCGCCCTCGGGCGAGACCGCCGTGGTGCTCGACGCGCTCTCGGTCGAGGGTACCCTTACCGCCATGCCGACCTACCGGGTGCCCGAGCTCTACAGCGGCACCAAGACGGTGACGCCGCGCCGCGACCTGCCGCAGCAGGTCGACGTGGTGCCCCGGGAGGTTCTGGTCGACACCGCCGCGACCCGGGTCGAGCGCGCCCTCGACTACGTGCCCGGGGTCGGCAAACAGAACGATTTTGGCGCCCAGAACCTCGCCCTGTACTCGGTGCGCGGCTTCGCAACCCAGGACATTTTCCAGAATGGGTTCAACATCGCCCGCGGCTACAACGGCGCCCCCGACACCCAGAACGTCCAGTCCATCGAGGTCCTGAAGGGCCCGGCCGGAGCCCTCTACGGACGCAGCGATCCGGGGGGCACCGTCAACATCCTCACCAAGCAGCCCGTAGCGCGCCCCTTCGTCGAGATGGGCACGCTGTTCGGCAGCTTCGGCACCGCCCGCACCACGGTCGATGCCGGCGGTGCGCTGAGCGAGGACGGCAGCGTGCTCTATCGCTTCAACGGCGCGCTCGCCCGCCAGGACAGCTTTCGAGATTTCGTCGACGGCGACCGGGTGCTCCTGGCGCCGGTGGTGAGCTGGCAGGTCACCCCCGACACCAAGATCACGTTCGAGGCGCAGTACCTGCGCAACCGCCAGACCTTCGACCGCGGCACCGTCGCGGTGAACAACCGCCTCGGCCTCGTCCCGCGCTCACGCTTCTTCGGCGAGCCGGGCGACGATTCCGTGTCGGAGGCCGGGATCCTGCAGGTCCGGTTGGAGCACGCCTTCAACACCGACTGGCATTTGCGGGTCGCCACGCACCTCAACACCGGTAGCCTCACCGGCCTGCAGACCGGCG
>NZ_VRUW01000045.1:0-38259 GCF_008039475.1 Methylobacterium sp. WL12
CGGGCGACAACGTGACCATGGACGTCACGCTGATCGTGCCGGTGGCCATGGAGGAGAAGCTGCGCTTCGCCATCCGCGAAGGCGGACGCACCGTCGGCGCCGGCGTCGTCGCCGCCATCAACGCGTAGTCGTCAGACAGACCGGCCCGTCGTCTCTCGGGACGAAGAAGGGCCGGTCCCCGGACACAGCATCCGTCAGGGGACGATTGAGGGAAGGGCCCTCGCGCCCGCCCAACACGTTTCCGTCGAGGTTTAGGTCATGAACGGTCAAAATATCCGCATCCGCCTGAAGGCGTTCGATCATCGCATCCTGGATGCGTCCACCCGCGAGATCGTTTCCACCGCCAAGCGGACCGGCGCGACCATCCGCGGCCCGATCCCGCTGCCGACCCATATCGAGAAGTTCACGGTCAACCGCTCGCCGCACATCGACAAGAAGTCGCGCGAACAGTTCGAGATGCGCACCCACAAGCGCGTCCTCGACATCGTTGATCCGACCCCCCAGACCGTGGACGCGCTGATGAAGCTCGACCTCGCCGCTGGCGTGGACGTGGAGATCAAGCTCTAAGCCCCGCCGGGTTTAGAGCTTACCGTTTCATCGCGCGAGGGAGACACCTTATGCGCTCAGGCGTCATTGCACAGAAGGTCGGCATGACCCGGATCTTCACGGAAGCGGGGGAACACGTTCCCTGCACCGTGCTCAAGATCGAACAATGCCAGGTGGTCGCCCACCGCACCGTCGAGAAGAACGGCTACGTCGCCGTCCAGCTCGGCGTCGGCAAGGCGAAGGTCAAGAACGTGTCGGCCGCCGAGCGTGGCCGCTTCGCGGTCGCCAAGGTCGAGCCGAAGCAGAAGATCGCCGAGTTCCGCGTGTCCGAGGACGCGCTGATCCCGGTGGGCGCCGAGATCACCGCCGACCACTTCATCCCGGGCCAGTTCGTCGACGTGACGGGCACGACCACGGGTAAGGGGTTCGCTGGCGGCATCAAGCGCTGGAACTTCGGCGGTCTGCGCGCCACCCACGGCGTGTCGATCTCGCACCGTTCGATCGGTTCGACCGGCGGCCGTCAGGACCCGGGCAAGACCTTCAAGAACAAGAAGATGCCCGGTCACATGGGCGTCGACCGGGTGACCACGCAGAACCTGCGCGTCGTCCGCACGGACGTCGAGCGCGGCCTGATCCTGGTCGAGGGTGCGGTTCCCGGCGTCGCCGGCGGCTGGATCCAGATCCGGGACGCGGTGAAGCGCAAGCTGCCGGCCGAAGTTCCGCAGCCCGGCAAGTTCCGTGAGAACGGCGCGTCCGCGGCCGCGCAATCCGCCCCCGAGGCGCCCGCTGCCGAGGAGAACGCGTGATGAAGCTCGATATCACCACCCTCGACGGCGCCGGCGCCGGCTCAGTTGAGCTCAACGAGGCCATCTTCGGCCTCGAGCCCCGCGCCGACCTGCTTCAGCGCATGGTGCGCTACCAGCTCGCCAAGCGTCGCGCCGGCACCCACGCCGTGCAGAACCGCTCGGACGTGAACCGTACCCGCAAGAAGCTCTATAAGCAGAAGGGCACCGGCAACGCGCGTCACGGCGCAGCGTCGGCTCCGCAGTTCCGCGGCGGTGGCCGTGCGTTTGGCCCGGTCGTGCGCGACCACGGCCACGACCTTCCCAAGAAGGTCCGCGCCCTGGCGCTCCGCCACGCCCTTTCGGCCAAGGCCAAGACCTCGACCATCATCGTCGTGGACGACATCAAGATAGAGGACCACAAGACCAAGGGGCTCATCGAGCGCTTCGGGAAGATGGGTCTCTCGAACGCACTGATCATCGGTGGCGCGGAGGTCGACGAGAACTTCGGCCGCGCCGCCCGCAACATCCCAATGATCGACGTGCTGCCCGTGCAGGGCATCAACGTCTACGACATCCTGCGCCGCGACACGCTCGTGCTGACCCGCGCCGCGATCGACGCGCTGGAGGAGCGTTTTAAATGAGTGCCGATCCGCGCCACTACGACATCATCGTCTCCCCGGTCATCACCGAGAAGGCGACGAACCTCACCGAACAGAACAAGGTGGTCTTCCGGGTCGCCCCGAAGGCTACCAAGCCGCAGATCAAGGAAGCGGTCGAGAAGCTGTTCGACGTCAAGGTCACGGCGGTGAACACCCTCGTGACCAAGGGCAAGAAGAAGATCTTCCGCGGCATGCGCGGACAGCGTTCGGACGTGAAGAAAGCGGTCGTGACCCTCGCCGAAGGTGACACGATCGACGTCACGACCGGCCTCTGAGATAGACCGGGTAGGGATTTAAGCCGATGGCCTTGAAGACATTCAAACCGGTCACGCCGAGCCTCCGCCAGCTCGTGCTGGTCGACCGCCGTGAGCTCTACAAGGGCAAGCCGGTGAAGGCGCTGACCGAGGGCAAGTCGTCCTCGGGCGGCCGCAACAACCTCGGGCGGATCACCGTCCGCTTCCGCGGCGGCGGCCACAAGCGCTCGCTCCGCCTCGTCGACTTCAAGCGTCGGTCGCAGCCGGGCGTGTCGGCGACCGTCGAGCGGATCGAGTACGATCCGAACCGCACGGCGTTCATCGCGCTGATCAACTACCCGGACGGCAAGCAGAGCTACATCATCGCTCCGCAGCGCCTGCAGCCGGGCGACAAGGTGATCTCGGGCGAGGGCGTCGACATCAAGCCGGGCAACGCCGGGCCGATCGGCGGCATGCCGGTGGGCACGATCGTGCACAACATCGAGCTGAAGATCGGCAAGGGCGGCGCGGTCGCCCGTTCCGCCGGCAACTACGCTCAGATCGTCGGGCGCGACCAGGGCTACGTGACGCTCCGCCTGAACTCGGGAGAGCAGCGCCTGGTCCACGGCCAGTGCTACGCGACGGTGGGTGCGGTCTCGAACCCGGACCACATGAACATCTCGCTCGGCAAGGCCGGGCGCAACCGGTGGCTCGGCAAGCGTCCGCACGTCCGCGGCGTCGCCATGAACCCGGTGGACCACCCGCACGGCGGCGGCGAGGGACGCACCTCGGGCGGCCGTAACCCGGTGACGCCCTGGGGCGTGCCGACCAAGGGGAAGAAGACCCGCTCGAACAAGCGGACCGACGTCTTCATCCTGTCCAGCCGCCACAACCGCAAGAAGTAACCATCATGGCACGCTCACTCTGGAAGGGGCCGTTCGTCGACGGCTACCTCTTCAAGAAGGCCGAGGCGGCTCGCGGGTCGAGCCGGAACGAGGTCATCAAGATCTGGAGCCGTCGCTCCACCATCCTGCCGCAGTTCATCGGGCTCACCTTCGGTGTGCACAATGGACAGAAGCACATTCCGGTCTACGTTTCCGAGGAAATGGTCGGTCACAAGTTCGGCGAGTTCTCGCCGACCCGCACCTTCCACGGCCACGCGGCTGACAAGAAGGCGAAGAGGCGCTGACATGGGCAAGCAAGCCACCCCCCGCGCGCTGCCCGAGAACGAGGCCAAGGCCGTCGCACGGATGCTCCGTGTCTCGCCCCAGAAGCTCAACCTCGTCGCGCAGATGATCCGCGGCAAGAAGGTCGAGTCGGCCCTCGCCGACCTCGAGTTCTCCCGCAAGCGCATCTCGACCGAGGTCAAGAAGTGCCTCGAGAGCGCGATCGCCAACGCCGAGAACAACCACGACCTGGACGTCGACGACCTCGTCGTCACCCAGGCCTTCGTGGGCAAGGCGCTGGTCCTGAAGCGCTTCCACGCCCGCGCCCGCGGTCGCGGCGCGCGCATCCTGAAGCCTTTCTCGAACCTCACCATCGTGGTTCGCGAAGTCCGCACCGCCGAAGCGGCCTGAGGAGAATCTGATGGGTCAGAAAGTCAACCCGATCGGTCTCCGGCTCGGCATCAACCGGACCTGGGATTCCCGCTGGTTCGCCGGCAAGACAGAATACGTGAAGCTGATGCACGAGGACGTCGCGATCCGCGCCGCCCTCATGAAGCAGCTCAAGCAGGCGGCGGTCTCGAAGATCGTCATCGAGCGTCCGCACCGGAAGTGCCGCGTCACTATCCACTCGGGTCGTCCGGGCGTGGTGATCGGCAAGAAGGGCGCCGACATCGAGAAGCTGCGCAAGCTGGTCAACACCATGACCAAGGCCGACGTGACCATCAACATCGTCGAGGTGCGGAAGCCCGAGATCGACGCCGTGCTGGTGGCCGACTCGATCGCCCAGCAGCTCGAGCGCCGCGTCGCCTTCCGTCGCGCCATGAAGCGCGCCGTGCAATCCGCCATGCGCCTCGGCGCCGAGGGCATCCGGATCAACTGCTCCGGTCGTCTCGGCGGCGCCGAGATCGCCCGCCAGGAATGGTACCGCGAGGGCCGCGTGCCCCTGCACACGCTGCGCGCCGACGTCGACTACGGCACGGCGACCGCGTTCACGACCTACGGAACGTGCGGCATCAAGGTCTGGGTGTTCAAGGGCGAGATCCTCGAGCACGACCCGATGGCGCAGGATAAGAAGGCGCAGGAAGAGGGCGGCCGTTCGGGCGGTCGTCGCGAGCGCGACGGCGAGGGTGACCGCGGTCGCGGTCGCCGCGATCACGCCTAACCGCGCGATCGTCGACCCCCGAGCCAAGGAAGGTGTTGAGAGGCTGCCATGTTGCAACCCAAGAAGACCCGGTTTCGTAAGCAGTTCAAAGGTCGCATCTCCGGTGCGGCCAAGGGCGGCTTCGACCTGAATTTCGGCCAGTTCGGCCTGAAGGCGGTGGAGCCAGAGCGCATCACCGCTCGCCAGATCGAGGCGGCCCGCCGCGCGATCACCCGTGAGATGAAGCGTCAGGGCCGGGTCTGGATCCGGATCTTCCCCGACGTTCCGGTCACGTCGAAGCCGACCGAAGTCCGCATGGGCTCCGGTAAGGGCGCACCCGAGTATTGGGCCGCCCGCGTCCACCCGGGCCGCATCATGTTCGAGGTCGACGGCGTCGCCGAGGACATCGCCAAGGAGGCGCTTCGTCTGGGCGCCGCCAAGCTGCCCATCCGCACGCGCGTCGTGCAACGCATCGCCGACTAAGGGAGGCAGATCATGAAGTCGTCACAGAGACAGTCGGATCTCGCCGCCCTGTCGCCCGATCAGCTGAGCGACGAGCTCCTGAACCTCAAGAAGGAGCAGTTCAACCTGCGCTTCCAGGGGGCCACCGGCCAGCTCGAGAACGTCGCCCGCGTCCGCGAAGTCCGTCGCGACATCGCCCGCGTCCGCACCCTGCAGCGTCAGAAGACGCTGCAGGCGACGTCGGCCTGAGGAGTTTCATCATGCCGAAGCGCGTATTGCAGGGCGTCGTCGTCAGCGACAAGGGCGAGAAGACCATCGTCGTCAAGGTGGAGCGTCGCTTCACCCACCCGGTGATGAAGAAGACCGTCCGCCGCTCGAAGAACTACCACGCTCACGACGAGGCGAACGCCGCCAAGGTCGGGGCTACGGTGTTCATCGAGGAGTGCCGGCCCTTCTCGAAGACCAAGACCTGGAAGCTCGTCGAGGGCGACGCCGCCCAGGCCGAGGCTCCCTCGGCGGCCTGAGGCCACCGACCCAACACCCATCGAGCGCGTACGCGCGCCCGATGAGACCCTCCGTGCTCCTGCCCGTAGAGCTTGCACGAATCGTCGCCTTGCTGTAGGCGACCTTTCTTCGCGACAGATCAGCGGTGACCGGTTCTCCGGTTCCCCATCGACTGCGGTGACCGCGCCGGCGCTGGAAAAGCGCCGATAGCGCGGTCTGTCATATGAGCCGGGGACATCAGATCCCCATCAGGCGTCGTCCGCCGGGCAATACCGCCCGTGTGCGGAAACCCGCCTGAAACAAGGAAAGGTCACTCCTGTGATCCAGATGCAGACGAATCTGGACGTCGCCGACAACTCTGGTGCGCGTCGCGTGATGTGCATCAAGGTCCTCGGCGGGTCGAAGCGGCGCTATGCCGGCGTGGGCGACATCATCGTCGTGTCCATCAAGGAGGCGATTCCGCGCGGCCGCGTCAAGAAGGGCGACGTCATGAAGGCGGTGGTCGTGCGGACCGCCAAGGAAGTGAAGCGTCCCGACGGTTCGGTGATCCGCTTCGACAAGAACGCGGCCGTTCTGATCAACAACCAGAAGGAGCCGATCGGGACCCGCATCTTCGGGCCGGTGCCGCGCGAACTGCGCGCCCGCAACCACATGAAGATCATCTCGCTGGCTCCGGAGGTGCTGTGATGGCAGCCAAGATCAAGAAGGGCGACACGGTCGTCGTCCTCACCGGTCGCGACTCCGGTCGGTCCGGCGAGGTCATCCAGGTGATGCCGAAGGACGACAAGGCGCTCGTCCGCGGGATCAACCTGGTCAAGAAGCACCAGAAGCAGTCCCAGAGCCAGGAAGGCGGCATCATCTCCAAGGAGGCCGCGATCCAGCTCTCGAACCTCGCGTTGCAGGACGCGAACGGCAAGCCGACCCGCGTGGGTTTCCGCATCCTCGAAGACGGTCGCAAGGTCCGCTTCGCCAAGTCCACGGGGGACCAGATCGATGGCTGAGGCCAACAAGGACGCCTACGTCCCGCGCCTGCGCACCCACTACGACGAAGTCATCCGCCAGAAGCTCATTGAGCAGTTCGGCTACAAGAACCCGATGCAGGTTCCCCGGATCGACAAGATCGTCATCAACATGGGCGTCGGCGAGTCCACCGCCGACTCCAAGAAGGCCGCCGTCGCCGCCGGCGACCTGGCGTTGATCGCCGGCCAGAAGCCGGTGATCACCAAGGCCCGCAAGCCGATCGCGACCTTCAAGGTCCGCGAGGGCATGCCGATCGGCTGCAAGGTCACCCTGCGCCGCCAGAAGATGTACGAGTTCATGGACCGCTTGGTCACGATCGCGCTGCCGCGCGTCCGCGACTTCCGCGGCCTGAACCCGAAGTCCTTCGACGGCCGCGGCAACTACGCCCTCGGGCTCAAGGAGCACCTCGTGTTCCCGGAGATCTCGTACGACAAGGCCGAGCAGACCTGGGGCATGGACATCGTCGTCGCCACCACCGCCACCACCGACGAGGAGGCCCGCGCGCTGCTGGCCGCCTTCCAATTCCCGTTCCGGCAGTAGGCGTCCCTCGGGGCACCTAGACGCGGACACCGGAGGATAGACAATGGCAAAGAAGAGTTCAGTCGAACAGAACAACCACCGGAAGGAGCTGGTCAAGCGCTTCGCTGCGAGGCGCTCGGCCCTGCTCGCGACCGCCAACGACGAGTCTCTCGAGATGGAGGAGCGCTTCGAGGCGCGCCTCAAGCTCGCGGAGCTTCCCCGCAACTCGTCCCCGACCCGCGTCCGCAACCGGTGCGAGATCACCGGCCGGCCGCGTGCCTACTACCGCAAGATGGGCGTCTCGCGCATCGCACTGCGCGAGCTCGGGAACCGGGGTCTGATCCCGGGCCTCGTCAAGTCGAGCTGGTAAGGAGGCACCCATGGTCAACGATCCCGTGGGCGATATGCTCACCCGCATCCGCAACGGCCAGATGCGCCGTCGCAACGTGGTCTCGACGCCCGGCTCGCGCCTGCGCGCCAACGTCCTGAACGTGCTGAAGTCGGAAGGCTACATCCGCGACTTCGCGACCACCGACCTCGGCAACGGCCGGACGGAGTTCGCGATCGAGCTGAAGTACTATGACGGCCAGCCCGTCATCCGCTCGATCCAGCGCGTTTCGAAGCCCGGCCGCCGCGTCTACTCGGCCGTCGGCGACCTGCCGCGCGTCGCCGACGGGCTCGGCGTCACCATCGTGTCCACCCCGCAGGGCGTCATGGCCGACCACGAGGCGCGCGAGCGCAACGTCGGCGGCGAAGTGCTCTGCAAGGTGTTCTGATCCCCGGATAAGGAGAGAGGCAGATGTCTCGCGTAGGCAAGAAGCCCGTCCCCGTTCCGGCCGGCGTTACGGCGTCGGTCACGGGTCAGACGGTGAAGATGAAGGGCTCGAAGGGCGAGCTCGAGTTCGTGGTTCCCTCGCTCGTCCTGGTGGCGTTGGAGGACGGCGCCGTCACGGTGACCCCGAAGGACCAGTCCAAGGCGGCCCGTTCGCTCTGGGGCACCTCGCGGGCCCAGGTCGCGAACCTGGTCGAGGGCGTGTCCAAGGGCTTCGAAAAGAAGCTCGAGATCACCGGCGTCGGCTATCGCGCAGCGATGGCCGGCAAGGCGCTCAAGCTCTCGCTCGGGTACAGCCACGACATCGAGTACCAGATCCCGGCCGGCATCACGATCGTGACGCCCAAGCCGACGGAGATCACCATCTCCGGCATCGACCGCCAGGTCGTCGGCCAGGTCGCCGCGGAAATCCGCGACTACCGCGGCCCCGAGCCCTACAAGGGCAAGGGCGTCAAGTACGCCGGCGAGTTCATCTTCCGCAAGGAAGGCAAGAAGAAGTAAGGGGGCTGAGACATGTCACGCAAACTCGAAGCCCTCGACCGCCGCAAGGCGCGGGTGCGCCGGGCGCTCCGCGCCTCGGCCAACGGCCGGCCGCGCCTGTCGGTGTTCCGCTCGTCGAAGCAGATCTACGTCCAGGTCATCGATGATGCGGCGGGCGTGACGCTCGCTGCCGCCTCGTCGATCGACAAGGGCCTGCGCGCCGACCTGAAGACCGGCGCCGACATCGCCGCCGCGTCCGCAGTCGGCAAGCTCGTCGCCGAGCGCGCCAAGGCTGCCGGCGTCTCGAAGGTCGTGTTCGACCGCTCGGGCTACCAGTACCACGGCCGGATCAAGGCTCTGGCCGACGCCGCCCGCGAGGGTGGCCTCGACTTCTAAATCTCGGCGGTGCGGAGGCGGCTCGCCCGCCTCCGTCGATGACGAATCAAGCGAGCGGGCCCGCCGCCTGCGCCAGTGAGATGAAACGGGAACAACATGGCACGTGAACGTGAAGGCGGTGGCCGCGGCCGCCGCGACGACCGCGAGGAGCGCGACAGCGAGTTCGTGGACAAGCTCGTCCACATCAACCGCGTCGCCAAGGTGGTGAAGGGTGGCCGTCGCTTCGGCTTCGCCGCCCTCGTCGTCGTCGGCGACCAGAAGGGCCGCGTCGGCTTCGGCCACGGCAAGGCTCGCGAAGTCCCCGAGGCGATCCGCAAGGCGACGGAAGCCGCCAAGCGCGGCCTCGTCCGCATCTCGCTCCGCGAGGGCCGGACGCTGCACCACGACGTGCAGGGCCGTCACGGCGCCGGCAAGGTGATCCTCCGCGCGGCGCCCCAGGGTACCGGCATCATCGCCGGCGGCCCGATGCGCGCCGTCTTCGAGACGCTGGGCATGCAGGACGTCGTGGCCAAGAGCCTCGGCTCCTCGAACCCCTACAACCTCGTGCGCGCCACCTTCGAGGCGCTCAAGAACGAGGACAGCCCGCGCTCCGTCGCCGGTCGTCGCGGTCTCAAGGTGTCCACGCTCCAGGCGCGGCGCACCGATGCGGACCCGTCCGACCAGTCCGAAGCCGCAGTCGCGTAAGGGGAGGGCAGCATGGCTAGCAAGACTGTCCGCGTCGAGCAGATCGGTTCGCCGATCCGCCGCGAGGCCTCCCAGCGTCAGACGCTGGTGGGCCTGAAGCTGAACAAGCTTCACCGTGTCTCCGAGCTCGAAGACACCCCCGCCGTTCGCGGCATGATCCGAAAGGTCGCGCATCTCGTGCGCGTCCTCGACGACGCGGCTTGAGGAGGGCGCGATGAAGCTCAACGAAATCCGCGACAACGAAGGCGCAACCAAGAACCGGATGCGCGTCGGCCGGGGCATCGGCTCCGGCAAGGGCAAGACCGCAGGGCGCGGCGTGAAGGGTCAGAAGGCCCGGACCGGCGTGGCCATCAAGGGCTTCGAGGGCGGCCAGATGCCGCTTCACCGTCGCCTGCCGAAGCGCGGCTTCAACAACCTGTACTCGACCGACCTCAACGAGGTGAACGTCGGCCGCGTCCAGCAGGCGATCGACGCCGGCCGTCTCGACGGCGCCGCGACCGTGACGGTCGAGGCCTTGGTCCAGGCCGGGATCATCGCCCGTCCCCGTGACGGCGTGAAGCTGCTCGGTGTCGGCGAGCTCACCGCGAAGGTCGCCTTCGAGGTGACCCGGGCGTCGAAGTCGGCGGTCGAAGCGGTCGAGAAGGCCGGCGGCAGCGTCGTCGTCGCCTACGGCGCCGGCGTCTCGGTCCGCGGCAAGGGCGGCAAGGACTTGGGCGGCAAGGGCGAGGCGACCGCCTGAGCGCGGTTGCCTCTCCGTCACCGACCCCTTAAGTCGAAGCCTCGAGCGGCGGCCCATGCGACCTCGCATGCGGCCGCCGCTCCCGTTTTCAGGGATGCCCCGCGGCACCCTCGTGACCCATCATCAGGACACAGGCCATGGCCTCAGCCGCCGAGCAGCTCGCCGCGAACCTCAATTTCGGTGCCATCGCCAAGGCCGATGAGCTCAAGAAGCGCATCTGGTTCACCTTGGGTGCGCTCGTGGTGTTCCGGCTCGGGACCTACATCCCGATCCCCGGCATCGATCCGGAGCAGTTCGCGCGGAACTTCCAGAGCCAAGCCGGCGGCGTGCTCGGGCTGTTCAACATGTTCTCCGGCGGTGCCGTGGAGCGCATGGCGATCTTCGCGCTCAACATCATGCCCTACATCTCGGCTTCGATCATCATCCAGCTCCTCACCTCGGTGATCCCGAGCCTCGAGACGCTGAAGAAGGAGGGCGAGTCAGGCCGGAAGGTCATCAACCAGTACACCCGCTACCTCACCGTAGTGCTGGCGCTGGTCCAGTCCTGGGGCATCGCCGTGGGGCTACAGAGTTCGAGCGCCGCGATCGATCCCGGCCCGTTCTTCCTCGCCTCCACCGTGATCACGCTGACCGGCGGCACGCTGTTTCTGATGTGGATCGGCGAGCAGATCACCTCGCGCGGCATCGGCAACGGCTCGTCGCTGATCATCTTCGCCGGCATCGTGGCCCACCTGCCGACCGCCATCATCGGCGCGCTCGAGCTGTCGCGCACCGGCGCGCTGTCCTCCGCGGTGATCCTCGGCGTCGGCGTCGCCGCGATCGGCCTCGTTTACTTCATCGTGTTCATGGAGCGCGCCCAGCGCCGCCTTCTGATCAACTACCCGAAGCGCCAGGTCGGCAACCGGATGTACGAGGGCCAGACCTCGTTCCTGCCGCTGAAGCTCAACACCTCGGGCGTGATCCCGCCGATCTTCGCCTCGTCGCTGCTGCTGCTGCCGGCTACCGTGGCGAGCTTCTCGGCCAACCAGGGCACGGGCTTCCTCTCGACGGTGACGACCTATCTCGGCCACGGCCGGCCGCTCTACATGGCGCTCTACGCGGCGTTGATCATCTTCTTCGCGTTCTTCTACACCGCGGTCGTGTTCAACCCGCAGGAGACCGCGGACAACCTGAAGAAGCATGGCGGCTTCATCCCGGGCATCCGCCCGGGCGAGCGCACCGCCGCCTTCATCGACAAGGTTCTGACGCGCATCACCCTGATCGGCGCCCTCTACCTCACCTTCGTCTGCCTGGTGCCGGAGATCATCGCCTCCTACGCCTCGGCGAGCCTCGGCTTCGGCGGCACGTCGCTGCTCATCGTCGTCTCGGTGACGATGGACACGGTGGCCCAGATCCACGGGCACCTGATGGCGCACCAGTACGAGGGCCTCGTAAAGAAGGCCAAGCTGCGCGGCGCTTCGACGACCCAGCGGCGGCGCTGAGCGGCCGCGTTCGGCGACACGAGAGACACAATCGCCGGAATGACGGGCGGACGGCGATTTGTCGCTCGCCCGCTCGGTGGAAGCCGCTACAAGACGACCCCGACGCGGAACGATGTCGCCAAGGCATCGCCGCACGGCACGGAGCCCTGAGAGACGGGCAGGGACGAGGACAACGCCAATGCGGATCATTCTGCTCGGACCACCCGGCGCGGGGAAGGGGACACAGTCCGAGCGGATCGTCGCACGGTTCGGCATCCCGCAGCTCTCCACCGGCGACATGCTGCGGGCCGCGGTCGCGGCCGGCACCCCGGTCGGCCTTCAGGCGAAGGCGGTGATGGAGAGCGGCGGGCTCGTGTCCGATGCGATCGTCGTCGGAATCGTCGCGGACCGGATCGAAGAGCCTGACGCGCGCGGCGGCTTCATCCTCGACGGGTTCCCCCGCACCGTCGAGCAGGCCAAGGCCCTCGACGTGATGCTGAAGGAAAAGGGCCTGCGGCTCTCGACCGTGATCGAGTTCAAGGTCGACGAGGCGGCCCTGGTCGGCCGCATCGCCAAGCGCGCCGAGGAGACGGCGGCCCGCGGGCAGCCGGTGCGCAAGGACGATACGCCGGAGGTGTTCGCTTCTCGGCTGGAAGCCTACCGCATCCAGACCGCGCCGCTCTCGGCCTATTACGAGCGTGCCGGGATGCTCGAGACGGTGGACGGCATGGCACCGATCGGGTCGGTGACGGAATCGTTGATGACGATCCTCGAATCGCGTCGGGAAGGCGTAACCTCCTGACGTTCTCACCTCCAGGGCCCGCGACCATGATCTCTCATTCGGCCCGGGCGTTCCTCGCCGCTCTGACGTTGACGGTGGGTCTCGCGCCGGTGACGGCGTTCGCCGGCCCGGCGCAGTCGTACCAATACGAGCGGCGCACGACGGGCCGGATGTGCCGGCCGCCGTTGAAGTTCGCGGCCGGAGCCTGCGTTCGGCGCTGCCCGGCGGGCTTTCGCGACAACGGCGGCTATTGCCGCCAGCTCAGCCAGCGCTTCTGACGTCGCCGCCGGGACACCGAAGCCCGGCGCCTGGGCACCGGTCCGATCGGCGCTTCTTATCGTCCCTGCCGTTGACATCGGGATCGGCCCGCGCTAGCAGGCCGGTCTTCGTCTGCACAGCCGTTGGTCCGAGGTGCCCTTTAAGGGGCGGCCGCGGGCCGATTTGTCGTTGACGGGCGTGCAAGGGCCGGCCTCCACCGGACGTGCGCTTTCTCGATCACACGGCCCGGGCCGACGCCCGCGTGCCACATGGAGCATGACCTTGGCCCGTATCGCCGGCGTTAACATCCCGACCAACAAGCGCGTCGTCATCGCGCTCCAGTACATCCACGGCATCGGCGCGAAGAAGGCCGAGGAGATCACGGGGAAGGTCGGCATCCCGGCCGAGCGCCGCGTGAACCAGCTCACCGACGCCGAGGTGCTGCAGATCCGCGAGACGATCGACCGCGACTACCTCGTCGAGGGCGACCTTCGCCGCGACGTGTCGATGAACATCAAGCGCCTGATGGACCTCGGCTGCTACCGCGGCCTGCGCCACCGCCGCAACCTGCCGGTCCGCGGCCAGCGCACGCACACCAACGCGCGCACCCGCAAGGGCAAGTCGAAGCCGATCGCCGGCAAGAAGAAGTAAGTTTTCGACATTCGGAGGCAGCGTGCCGCGCTGCCCCCGTTTCATCGTGCCGCGCGTCCCCGATCGGAGGCCGGCGTGACGGGTCGGTGCTCCGCAGGCGCCCCGGCTGAACTCCGAAACATCCCGAGCACCTGGAATTACGGGTGCGCTTGAAGGACGAGAGACACAGATGGCCAAGGAACCGACCCGCGTCCGCCGGCGCGAACGCAAGAACATCGTCTCGGGCGTGGCGCACGTCGCCGCCTCGTTCAACAACACGATGATCACCATCACCGACGCGCAGGGCAACACGATCTCGTGGTCCTCCTCGGGCGCCATGGGCTTCAAGGGCTCGCGGAAGTCGACTCCCTACGCCGCGCAGGTCGCCGCCGAGGACGCCGCCCGCAAGGCCGCCGAGCACGGCATGCGCACCCTCGAGGTCGAGGTTTCCGGCCCCGGTTCGGGCCGCGAGTCGGCGCTCCGCGCCCTTCAGGCCGCGGGCTTCACCGTTACCTCGATCCGCGACGTCACCTCGATCCCGCACAACGGTTGCCGTCCGCGCAAGCGTCGGCGCGTCTGAGGAGGCCGGAGACACACGTGGCGAATTCGAAGATCCTTCCGGGCGTCAAGCGCTGGGGCGTCGGCGACCTCACGGTCACCGTGCTCAACGACGGGTGGTTCCAGGGGTCCCTCGATCTCGTCACAGGTATCTCGAAGGACGAGGCCGGCGCGCTACAGCGGGCCGGCTTCCGCACCGACGCGCCGCGGGTGACGCTCAACGCGTTCCTCGTCACCGGCCCCGGCCGCAAGCCGGTGATGATCGACACGGGCTACGGTGCGTTCGGTCCGCCGACCATGGGCCGCGTGTCCGAGGCGCTCGCCGTCGCCGGCGTGAGCCCCGACGCGATCGAGACGATCCTCGTCACGCATTGTCATCCCGACCACGTCGGCGGCCTGCTCGCCGACGGGAAGGCCGCCTATCCGAACGCGGAGATCGTGCTGCATTCGGACGAGGCGAAGCACTGGCTCCCCGACGCGGCGCTCGCCGCCGCGCCGGACGGGGCCAAGCCGTATTTCGAGAACGCGCGCAAGGCCCTGGCACCCTATGCCGGCCGGATGCGCGAGCAGTCCGGCGGCGAGGTGCTGCCGGGGATCATGGCTGTCCACCTGCCCGGCCATACGCCGGGCCATTGCGGCTTCCGGATCGTTTCGGGGGACAAGTCGCTGCTGGTGTTCACGGATGTGGTGCACCTGCCCGCGATCCAGTTCAAGCAACCGGAGGCGGGTGTCGGCTTCGATGTCGACGGCGACCAGGCGCGGGCGACGCGCAAGGCGATCCTCGCGGATCTCGCGGCCGACGGCACCCGCATCGCCGGCTCGCATCTCGAATTCCCGGCCGTCGGCTTCGTGACGCGGGACGGGGACGGATACCGGTTCGTGCCGGAGCTCTGGGTCGCCGACGAGGCGTAGGCCCGGAGCCATCATTTTAGGGACCGACCGGGGCTGGGGGCAGCACCGTTCGGCCGAAGCGCGGACCCGGACGTCGCGGGCTCGTGCGTCAGGAGAGGTAGGATCGTGGTCATTCAGAAGAACTGGCAAGAGCTGATCAAGCCCAACAAGCTGCAGGTCTCGACCGGCGACGACCCGAAGCGGGTCGCCACCGTCGTCGCCGAGCCGTTGGAGCGCGGCTTCGGCACGACGCTCGGCAACTCCCTGCGCCGGGTGCTGCTATCGTCCCTCCAGGGCGCGGCCGTGACCTCGGTCCAGATCGACGGCGTGCTGCACGAGTTCTCCTCGATCCCGGGCGTCCGCGAGGACGTCACGGATATCGTCCTGAACATCAAGACGATCGCCATCCGTTCGCAGACCGACGCCCCGAAGCGCATGACCCTGCGCAAGACCGGTCCCGGCCTCGTCACCGCCGGCGACATCGGCACGGTCGGCGACATCCAGATCCTGAACCCCGACCTCGTGATCTGCACGCTCGACGACGGCGCCGAGATCCGGATGGAGTTCACCGTCGCCACCGGGAAGGGCTACGTTCCGGCCGAGCAGAACCGCCCCGAAGACGCGCCGATCGGCCTGATCCCGGTGGACGCGCTGTTCTCGCCGGTGACCAAGGTCAGCTACCGCATCGAGACCACCCGCGAGGGCCAGGATCTCGACAAGGACAAGCTGACGATGACGGTCGAGACCAACGGCGCGGTGTCGCCGGAGGATGCGCTCGCCTACGCCGCGCGCATCATCCAGGACCAGCTCCAGGTGTTCGTGAACTTCGAGGATCCCCGCAAGGAGGAGGCCGCCCCGCTCGCGCCGCAGCTGCCCTTCAACCCGGCTTTGCTCAAGAAGGTCGACGAGCTCGAGCTCTCGGTCCGTTCGGCGAACTGCCTGAAGAACGACAACATCGTCTACATCGGCGACCTCATCCAGAAGTCGGAGGGCGAGATGCTGCGCACCCCGAACTTCGGCCGCAAGTCGCTCAACGAGATCAAGGAAGTGCTCGCCGGCATGGGCCTGCACCTCGGGATGGACATCCCCGGCTGGCCGCCGGAGAACATCGAGGATCTCGCCAAGCGCTTCGAAGAGCACTACTGAACCGAAGCCGGTTCGGTCCTGACCCGGCGGCGCGTCGCCACCGGGTCAGGACCGTCGAAAAAAAGAATCCCGCCGCGGGGTCATGCGGACCAACGAAGACGCCCCGCTCACGGGGCATCCGGCCGTACCGTGGCACGGCGGCCGGACACATAAAGAAGGGCCAAGCACATGCGTCACGGATTTCGCGGTCGTCGTTTCAACCGCACCACCGAGCACCGCAAGGCGATGTTCGCCAACATGTCCGCCGCGCTGATCAAGCACGAGCAGATCATCACCACGCTCCCGAAGGCCAAGGACCTACGTCCGGTCATCGAGAAGCTGATTTCGCTCGGCCGCATCGACAGCGTCCACACCCGCCGTCTGGCGATGTCGCAGATCCGCGACCACGACATGGTGAAGAAGCTCTTCACGGTGCTGGGTCCGCGCTACACCGCCCGTCCAGGCGGCTACTGCCGCATCATGAAGGCTGGCTTCCGCAAGGGCGACAACGCCCCGCTCGCCGTGATCGAGTTCGTCGATCGCGACGTGACGGCCCGCGGCAAGGATTCCGGCCCTGTGCTGGGTGGCGAGAGCGAAGCGGCCTGATCGGCGGCATCGCAGTCAAGATCGATCGAAAGGCGGCCTTAGGGCCGCCTTTTTCGTTTGGCGCCCGGCGTTCCGCTCAAGCGCCGTGGCTTCCGTCGAGCAGGGACGAGACGCGGCGGGCGAGCTCGGCCGACTGGAACGGCTTCGTCAGCACCGGCAGGTCGTGCGGGATCTCGACGGCCTCGGCATGCCCGGTCACGATCAGCACCGGCACCTCGGACCAGCGGCTGCGGACTTCCGCGGCGAGCTCGACGCCGGTCATGCCGGGCATCGCCAGGTCTGCGACGACGAGGTCGAAGCGGCGCTGCTCCATCAGTGCGAGCGCGGCCGCCCCGTCCGCGGCCTCGATCTCGTCGTAGCCGAAGCCGTTGAGGAACGACGCCGTGACGTGGCGGACCTCGGCGTCGTCGTCCACCACCAGGATCGCGGCCGCGCGGGCGGCGACCGGCGCGCTCGCGGTGTCGGCTTCCTCGGCCGCCACGAAAGCCGAGGCCTCCGGCAGGGCGAGGTCGACGCGGGTCCCGTGCCCGACGCGGCTCTCGATCCGCAGGCGGCCGTGCGATTGCTGGGCGAGGCCGAACACCATCGCGAGGCCGAGGCCGGTGCCCTGGCCGACGGCCTTGGTGGTGAAGAACGGCTCGCAGACCCGCGCCAGGATCTCGGGCGGTATGCCCTCGCCGGAATCGCTGACCGACACGCCGACATAGGCGCCGCGGCTGAGGTCCGGGTCGTCCTCGATCGTCAGGGCCTCGGTCTCGACGACGATGGTGCCGCCCTCGCGCATGGCGTCGCGGGCGTTGATGCAGAGGTTCAGGATCGCGAGTTCGAGCTGGTCCGGGTCGACCTGGGCGGGGCCGAGGTCGGCACCGAGACGGGTCTCGACCGCGACGAGGCCGCCGAGGCTGCGCGAGAGCAGTGCCGACATGCCCTCGACCAGGGCGTTCACGTCGGTGGGCCGGGCGCGCAGGTCGTTGGCGCGGCTGAAGCTCAGCAGGCGCTTGGTCAGCGAGGCACCGCGCTCCGCCGCACCCCGGGCGTTCTCGATCAGGCGCAGCACGCGCGGCTGCTCCTGGACCTTGGGGGCTGCGAGCTCGAGGCTGCCGAGGATCGCGGTCAGCAGGTTGTTGAAGTCGTGCGCGATGCCGCCGGCCAGGGTCCCGAGCGCCTGCATCTTGTCCGACTGGCGCAGGCGCGCCTCGAACCCCTTCTGCTCGGTGATGTCCCGCTCGATGGTGGCAAGATGCGCGACCCCGCCGGCCGGCCCGCGGATCGGCACGCGGACCACGTGGCTCCAACGTTCGGCGCCGAGCGGCCCTTCCGCCGACACCACGTCGCCGACCTCGCCCGAGCGGATCGCGGCGGCGTCGGCCTCGGCGCTCTCGTCGGCGCGGGCGACGGCCAGCTCGGCCTCGCTCCGGCCGAGGCAGGTCGCCACGTCGAGGCCGAGGAGCGCGGCCTTCCGCGCGTTGAGGCGCAGGAAGCGCCCCTCCGCGTCCTTGAACGAGATCGCGTCGTCGGAATGGTCGAGGAGGCCGCGCAGCAGGGCCCGCTCGGTGGCGAGCTCGCGCCCGAGGGCATGCCGCTCGAAGGCGTTGCGCACGGTGCCGCGCAGCAGGTCCGCGTCCCAGGGCTTGGCGACGTAGCCGCTGATGCCGCCCCGGTTCAGCGCGCCGATCACGGCGGAGATGTCGGCGTATCCGGTGAGTAGGATCGCCTGGGCCTCGTGGAAGCCGCGCATCTCGGAGAGCATCGCGTCGCCGGCCATGCCCGGCATGCGCTGGTCGGAAAGGACGACGGCGATGTCGGGGTCGTCGCGCAGGATGGCGAGGGCGTCCGCGGGCTTCGTCGTGGTGATGACGCGGTAGGTGTCCTCGAACAGGTCCTCGAGGGCGATCAGGATGTCCGGCTCGTCGTCGACGGCCAGGATCGTGCCTCTGGTCATACGGTCGCCGTCTGCCTCGGAATCCCGATCACGAAGCAGGCCCCGCCTCCGGGAGCCGTCTCCACCGTGAGCGAGCCGCTATGCGCCTGAACCACGCTGTAGGCAATCGCGAGGCCGAGGCCCGTGCCGGCTCCGACCGGCTTCGTCGTGAAGAACGGCTCGAAGATCTTTTCGCGCAGGTCCTCGGGTATCCCCGGGCCGGTGTCGCTGATCCGGATCAGGTCGGTCTCTGGGGTTGTCTCGGTGACGACGTGGATCTGCCCGCCCTCGGGCATCGCGTCGGCGGCGTTGCCGAGGATGTTCATCACCACCTGGTTGAGCAGCGCCGGGGTGCAGTGGATCTCGGGCCGGCCCGAGAAGGTGCGTTCGACGGTGATGCGCCCGCCGAGCTTGTGCTGGATCAGCGCGAGCACGGTCTCGATCGCCTCGGGCACGTTGACCAGCGAGCGCTCGCCCTCGTCGAGCCGCGAGAACTTGCGCAGGTTCAGGACGAGATCCTGGATGCGGGTAAGGCCCATGCGCATCGCGCCGACGCGGTCGCGCGCCTTGGCGAGCCCCTTCTGCGCCGCAGGGTCGGTCTCGGGCATCGGCAACGCGGCGAGCACCCGCTCGACGGTGCCCTGATGCGCGAGGATGAAGGCCAGCGGATTGTTGATCTCGTGGGCGATGCCGGCGACGAGCTCGCCGAGCGAGGCCATCTTGGCGGCCTGGACGAGTTTGGCCTGGGCGTCGGTGAGCTTGCGGTTGGCGAGCGCAAGGTCGGCGTTGGCGCGCTCCAGCGCGTCGGCCAGCCGCGCGCGGGCCTCGGCTGCTTCGGCTTCCGCGCGCGCCCGCTCAACCGCCTGCTGCCTTGCGCCGAACTCGCCGGCGATGCGGCGGTCGTCCTCCTCCAGGAAGCGGCGGCGCACCAGCCCGCGCACCCGCAGCGCCAGGACCTCGGCGTCGGATTTCGAGACCACGTCGTCCGCGCCGGCCGCGTAGGCCTGGACGAGGAAGTCCTTGGGCGGGTTGCTGCCGGCGATCCCGACGAGATGGAAGCCGGCACCCGCGACCCGGGCGCCGCGACGCTGGTCGATCGTGCGGCACAGGGCGAGGCCGTCGAAGGTCGGCCCGAGCAGGTCGACGGTGACGCAGTCGAAGGCCGTCGCCTCGCCCTCGGAGTCGAGGGCGGCGAGCGCCTCCTCCGCCCCCGCGCCGACGGTGACCGCGTGTCCGTCCTGGCTGAGCAGGCCGGCCAGGAAGGTGCGGTAGGTGGCGCTGCCGTCGATCACCAGCACGCGGCCGCGCCGGAAGGCCGCCGCCGACGGCGTCTCCCCGGCGCCGGGCGCCACGCTGCCCAGCCGCTCGCGCAACAGGGCACGGATGCGCAGGATCAGCAGGTCGCGGTCGCCGGATTTGGCGACGTAGGCGTCGGCGCCGCTCTCCAGGCCCTGCCGCTCGCCGTCGCGGGCGCCGGTGAGCATCAGCAGGGGGAGGGCGCGGGTGCGCAGCGACAGCCGGAGCTGGCGCGTCAGCTCGTCGCCGTTCATGCCGGGCAAGTGGTAGTCGGCGACGACGAGGTCGGGCAGGCCGTGGTTGAGGTGGTCCAGTGCCGCCTCCGCGGTGGCACAGCGCTCGACCCGGAAGCCATGGCTCTCCAGCAGCAGGCGCAGCTCCAGCGCCTGCGTCTCCGAATCCTCCACCAGGAGGATGCGGGCGGGCTCCGTCGCGGTGGCGGCATCGGCGTTCATGCCGGCCGGTCCGGCCAGGCGCCGGGCGAGGTGGCGGGCATGGCAGTAGGCATGGCGAGCCGCAAGAGGTGGGCGGAGATGCGGTCGAGTGGCAGGACCGCGCGGGCCGCCTTGAGGCGCACGGCCGCCGCCGGCATGCCGTAGACTACGGCGGTGCTCTCGTGCTCGGCCACCGTCTGCGCGCCGACGGCGTGCATGTCGAGGAGGCCGAGCGCCCCGTCCTCGCCCATGCCGGTGAGCAGCACGCCGAGCCCCGAGGCGCCGGCCTGACGCGCGACGGAGCGGAACAGCACGGTCGCCGCCGGACGCTGGCCCGAGACCGGCAGGCTGTCGAGGAGGCGCAAGGTCCGGCCGGGCCCGTATTCGAGGTGCCGGTCGCCCGGCGCGACGTAGACCCGGCCGGGCTCGGCCCGCTCGCCGTCGCGGGCGACCGAGACGGGCATCGGAACGACGCCGTCGAGCCAGCTTGCGAACCCGTCCATGAAGGCCGCACCCATGTGCTGGACGACCAACACCGGCAGCGGGAACGTCTCGGGCAGGGCGCCGATCACCCGGGCGAGGGCCGGCGGGCCGCCGGTCGAGGCGGCGATCGCCAGCACCGTCGGCGGCAGGGACGCCGCGGACGCGAGTATCGCCGTCGCCGGGCTGCGCCCGAGCCATTCGGTGCCGATCGGGCGGCGGCGGATCACCGGGACCTGCGCCATGATGCGCAGTTGCGTGCAGATCTCGCCGGCCACCGCGTCATAGCCGGCATGGGTCGTCGCCACCGGCTTCTCGACCACCGAGAGCGCGCCGGCCCGCAGGGCGTTCATCGAGATGCGCAGCGAGGAATCCTCGACCGCGTCGGCGATCACCACGATCGGCGTCGGGTGCTCGGACATGATGCGACGGGTGGTCTCCAGCCCGTCGATGCCGGGCAGCCGGATGTCCATCGAGATCACGTCGGGCCGGACGCTGTCGATCGCGGACAGGGCCTCCTCCCCCGACGCGACGGCGGCGACGCAGGCCAGGCGCGGATCGCGCGAGAGGATGTGGCGCAGCAGCTCGCGCACCACCAAGCTGTCCTCGACGAGCATGACGCGGACCGGATCGCTCACAGCAGCTGCCCGATCGTGTCGAGGAGCTGGCGCTGGTCGAACTTCTGCTTGGTCAGGTAGGCGTCGGCGCCGAGATCGAGGCCTCGGGCGACGTCAGCCGCGTCGCCGCGCGAGGTCATCAGCACCACCGGCAGGCGTGCGAACCGGCTCTCGGCACGGATCGCGCCGAGCAGGCCGAAGCCGTCGAGCCGCGGCATCTCCACGTCGGCGAGCACGAGGTCGAAGACCTCGATGTCGGCGTGCAGGCGGTCGAGGGCGTCCTGCCCGTCGACGCACACGACCACGCGATAGCCGGCGGCTTCCAAGATGCCCTTCTCCAAGGTGCGGGTGGTGATCGAGTCATCGACGACGAGAATGGTCGCGCGGTGTTTCGAACGTGGCGCCTCCCCCAACGTTCCGCCGGGTCCTGCGGCGGAGTCGACCGGCGACGCCACCGCGCCGACGAGGCCCGCCCGGACGGCGAGCCCGTCGGGATCGAGCACCAGGGCCGGCACGTCGCCGGGCAGCACGACGGTGCCGGCGACGAGGCCGGAATCACCGCCGACCGGCGGGGCCGGCAGCACGAGGAGCGTGCGTACGTCGCGGAGCGCGTCGACGGACAGCGCGAACCGGCGCCCGCCGGCCCGCACCAGGATCGCGGTGAGGTGCGGGCTCGCGGACGCGCCGCCGCCGAGGATCTCACCCAGCGCGACGATCGGGAAGGTCTCCTCGGTACCGGAGGGGTTCGGGACCCGCAGCACCGGGCGGCCCATCGCCCGGGGCAGGGTGGACTGGTGGAGTCGCAGCAGGCGCTCCACCGCGGCTCCGGGCAGCGCATAGGTCGCCCCGCCCGCCTCGACGAGGAGCATCGCGCGGCGTGCCGCCGAGAGCGGTGCGGCGATCGTGAGGACGCTGCCCCAGGGCTCGCGGGCTTCGAGCCGGACGACGCCCTGCAGCGCGCGGGCGGCGTCGGCGACCACCGAGAGGCCGAAGCCGCGACCGGACAGGGCGTCCACCGCGCCGGCGGTCGAGAAGCCCGGCTCGAACACCAGGGCCAGGAGCGTCTGCGCGTCGGCCGGGTCCTCGGGCCGGAGCAGGCCGCGGCGGCGCGCCGTCGCCTCGATCGCGGCGAGGTCGGGACCCGGCCCGTCGTCGGCCACAGACACGACGAGGCGGCCGCCGCGGATCGCGACCTCGAACAGGATCGCGGCCGCGTCGGGCTTGCCCGCCGCCCGCCGGACCGCGAGCGGTTCCGCGCCGTGGCTCAGGGCGTTGCGCAGGGCGTGCAGCACCGGATCCTTGAGGGCCTGCAGCATGCCGCGGTCGACGGGAAGGTCGAGGCCGCGGACAGTGAGGTCGATCTCGCGGCCCTGCTCGCGGGCGGTCTCGCGCAGCGAGCGCGGGAAGCTGCCGAACACCGTCTCGGCCGGCACCAGGGCGAGGCGCTCGGCCTGCAGCCCGACGCGGGCGGCCGCGCCCTCGACGGAGCCGGTGGCCGCCGCCTGCCGGCGCGACAGGTCGGCGGCGTCCCGCGCCAGCACGGCGAGGCTCGCCTCGACCGCGCGCATCTCGGTGCGGACGGCCTCCACCGCGAGGGCGACGGCGTCGTCGGCCCCGGTCTCCTGCCGCGCGAGCCGGACGAGGCCGGCCACGGCGCCGCGGGCGAACGACGCCTCGGCCTGCCGCCGCAGGTCCTCGGACAGGCGGGCGAGCCGGACGAGCCCGTCCGAGATCGCGGCGCCGGCACTGAGGGTGGTCGCGAGCTCGTGGTTCGCGCGGGTCAGCGCCTCGACCGCGTCGGCCGGAACGCGCAGCAGCGCCGACCCGGCTTCGGGCGACGGCTCGACGGCGGGCGGTGGGGAGACAGGGGGCGAGGCCGGAGCCACGGCCGGGGCAGGAGCCGCCTCGATCGTCGGCACCGGTGCGGGCTGATCCGGCGGTTCCGCCTCGGCCGTCGGGGTTTCGGCGTCGTTCGCCGGCCGGGCTCCCTCCAGGCAGCGGTCGAGGGCTGCGATGGCGTCGTCCGGCATCGCGAGATCCGGGTCGGCCTTCATCCCGGCGACGTATTCTTCGATCCGGTCGAGCGCGAGGTGGGTCGCGTTGCGGGCCTCGCGATCGAGGGGGGCGCCGGCCGACACCTGCTCGAACAGGCTTTCGAGCCGGTGCGCCACCGCCTCGACCGGCGGCAGGTCGACGGCCCGGGACGCCCCCTTGAGGCTGTGCGCCCGGCGGAAGATGTCGTTCCAGTCGGGCGCACGGCCGGTGCCCTCGGCCCCCAGGGCCGCGCGGATCGCGTCGATGTGCTCGCGGTGCTCGACCTCGAAGGCCGCGAGCAGAAGCTGGCGGATGTCGATCACGGCGCCCTGCGGCCGATCAATGCCGGTAGCGCTCGGCGAGCGCCATCAGCGCGCCGGCCAGCTCCGTGAGGTTGGCCGAGGCGGCCTCGACCTCGCGGGTGCCGGCGGCCGTCTGCTGGCTCGCCTGCCGGATGTTCTGGAGCGCGCCCATCACCTGCTCGATGCCGAGCTGCTGCTGGTTGGTGGAGGCCACGATCTGCTGGAAGGTCTGGACGTTCTCCTCGACGCGCGCCGTGATCTCCTCGATCGTCCGCTGTGTCGTGTCGGAGCGCGACTTGCCGGTGGCGGCGCGCTTCACCGCCTCCTCGGTCAGCATCACCGAGGTGTTGATGCCGCGCTGGATCTCCGAGAGGATGCCGCGCACCTGGGTGGTCGCCGCCTTGGCCTGGTCGGCCAGCAGCTTCATCTCCGAGGCCACCACCGCGAAGCTGCGCCCACTCTCGCCGGCCGCCGCCGCCTCGATCGCGGCGTTGAGCGCCAGCAGGTGGGTGCGCTCCGAGATGTCGTTGACCGTCTCGATGATGTCGCCGATCGTCTGGGTCTTCTCCGACAGGGCTACGATGTTGCCGGCCACCGCCTCCGCCTGCTCGCGGATCGCGTCCATGGCCTTGGCGGTGTCGGCCACCGCCCGCAGGCCCTGGCGTGAGGTCTGGGCGGTGGCCTGCGCGGTGGCGATCACCTCGCCGGCCCGCTTCGTGATCTGCGCACCCGAATGGGTGATCTCGTCCACCGTCGCCGCCGTCTCCTGCACCGCGGCGAACTGCTCCTCGACGGAGGCCGCCTGCTCCTGCGCCGAGGCGCGGATCTCGGCTGCGGCGGCGTTCAGGTCCGAGGTCGCGGCGCGGTTGGTGCGGGAGAGGTCGGCCAGGCCCGCCACCATGCCGTTCAGCGCACGGCCGAGGCGGCTGATCTCGTCGCCGCCGCGCACCGTCAGCGTCTGGGACAGGTCGCCGCCGCCGACCTTCTCGGCGAAGGCCATCACGCCTTCGAGCGGGCGCACCACCGCGCGGCTGATCAGGATGGTGACGAGGATGGCCAGCATGACGCTGGCGAGCAGCGTCAGCAGGATCGAGAGCCGCGAGCGCTCGTGGATGTCGCCGATCCCGCGCTGGCCGACGCTGATGCTGTCGTCGACGGCGACGCGGGTGCGCTCGACGGCGACGATGGTCGCCTCGTAGGCGCGGTTGATCTCGGCGTTGCGGCCCTCGACGCTGGCGACGTCGCCGGCGAGCGCCGCCACGAGCTGCGCCTCGCTGGCGTCCCGGTACGGGCGATAGATCTCGACGGCCTGGCGCAGGACGGCGTGGAGGCGGTCCCAGGCCGCCGTCCGGTCCACCGAGAGGGCGCGGTTGCGATAGGTGTCGGCCTCGCGGATCAGGTCGGCGAAGAGGCCTTCGGTCGAGGCGGCCGTGCGGCGCCAGGCGGCGAGGACGTCCTCCTCGCCCATGGGCCGGCCCTGCGCCTTCATCAGCGTGGCGATCACCGCGTTGCGGCGCATCACGCCGAGGTCGCGCGTCTGGTTGCCCAGGATGTCGAGCTGGCGCAAAACCGCGAGGTCGCGGGCGACGATGGTGTCGGTGGCGTCGCGGACCGACCCGATCTGGCCGATGGCGTAGAGGCCGAGGGCGACCAGCACCACCGTGACGGCGGCGAAGCCGAGGAGGATCCGTTTTCCGATGGAGATCGACAAGGCGGCTGATGCTCCGGGTCAGGCGGCGGCGTCGTGGATCGCGCGCGTCTCGCGTCTCAAGGCAGGGTGCGCCGCAGCAGTTGCGGCAGGTCGATGACGACGAAGTCGCCGAGGCCGGACGGGCCGGGATCGGCCGGGGCATAGCGCGAAACCGCATCGCTGCCGAATCCGCCCTCCGCACCCTCGGCGTCGCCTGCGACCTCGGCGAGATGGGCGAGCCCGAGCACGCGGTCGACGGCGAGCGCGGTCGGCGTCCCGCCGGCGCGAAGGACGACGAGGTGGCCGCCGGCGGCAACGTCCGCTCCCGGCCGTCCGAGGGCGCGGGCGAGGCCGACGACGCTGACGATCCGGCCGGACAGGGCGACGAGGCCGAGGATCGCGGGGGTGGCGCCCGGCACCGGCGTGCACGGCCGCGCCGCGAGCACGCGCGCGACCCCGGCCAGCGGCAGGCCGAAACGCTCCGTCCCGCAGGCGCAGACGAGGTAGGCCGTGCTCGGGGCCGCCGCGCGCGCCGTCGCCCCGCGCCGCGCGAGGGCGGCCGTACGTTCCGCGCGCAGCGCCGCCGTGCGGGACGGCCGGTCGGCTGGTTTCATCTGGCGATCCGCCGCGTTCACGCCGCCCCCGTTCCGATGCCGTCGCGGATCGCGGCGGCGCTGAGGGCGATCTCGCCGGCGCACGCCCCGTCGCCCTCGGGCAAGGGCGCATCCGGCGGCAGCGCTTGGCTCAAGGCGACCGCGTTGTCCAGCGCCCGGCGCGCGTCGGCGGTCCGCCCGAGGGACCCGAGCAGCAGGCCGAGATGGTAGTGGGCCATGACGTAGCCGCGGTCGAGGTAGAGCGCGCCGCGGAAGGCCCGCTCGGCCTCCGCCTCGCGGCCGAACCCGAGGGCGAGCAGCCCCTCGTAGAGCCGCAGGGCCGGATCGGTGGGTCGCACGGCGAGCGCGTCGCGCAGCAGGCGCCACGCCGCGCCGGTGTCGCCGGCGTCAGCCAGCGCGCGGACGGCGAGCGCCACGTCCTCCGCCGCCAGGTCGGGCGTCATGACCACCGCGGGCGCCGGATCGATCGGGGCCGCAGCCTTCGCGGACGGCGCCGGGCGGACGATCTCGGCGACGGCCGACGCGCCGGAGGCCTCGAGGAGCATGTCTGCCGCCGGACGGAATTCGAACGACGATGCTTCGACGAGGGGCGAGGACGGCGGCGGCTCCCCGCGAGTCTCGGGTTGCGGTGCAGGAGCCGATTCGGGCGGCCGGCGATAGGCGACGGTGCCCGGCAGGTTCACCGCCTCGAGCCAGCCGGCGAAGGCCGGGTGGGGCTCGGCGTGGCCGATCAGCAGCCAGCCGCCGGGGCGCAGGCGCCGTCCGAGCGCCCGCACGATCCCGGCGACGGTCTCGGCGCTGAAATAGATCAGGACGTTGCGGCACAGGATGAGGTCGAACCCGTCGAAGCCCTCGGGCATGCTGCCGTCGATGAGGCTCATCAGGTTCTGGCGCTCGAAGCGCACCATGCGCCGGAACTCCGGCCGCAGTGCGTAGCCGCCCTCGCGGGTCGCGCCGGGGCTCGCCGGGACGCGGTGGAAGTAGCGCACGCGCTCCTCCACCGGCAGCGTCCGCAGGGCCCAGCGGCCGAACTCGGCCGCCCGCGCGGTGGCGAGCGCGGCGATGCTGATGTCGGTGCCGACGACCGAGACCCGCCAGTCGGGGAGCGCCGGCCCGAGCAGCTGATGCAGCAGGATCGCCACCGAGTAGGGCTCGGCGCCGGTCGAGCAGCCGGCGCTCCAGACCCGGAGGGTGCGTTCGGTCCCGCGGGCCGCGACCAGGCCGGGCAGGATGGTCTCGCGCAACGCGGCGAACTGCTCGGCGTAGCGGAAGAAGAAGGTCTCGCCGATCGTGATCTCGGCCTCCAGCGCCGCCCACTCGCCGGCGCCGTCGTCCAGGCGCGCGTCGTAGGCGGCGGCGTCGGCCACGTTGCAGGCCTTGAACCGCCTCCGCAGGCGGTCGAACAGCAGGTCGTCCTTGTCGGCGTAGTAGTGGTGGCCGGTGCGCGCGATGATCCGCGCCTTCAGGGCGGCGTAGCCCGGGTCGGCGTGAGGGCTCGGACCGGACGGCCGCCGCATCGGGTTTGCCGCCGACCGTTCAGGCGGCCGGCAGCGCGGCGAGGCGCGCCTTCGCCGCCCGCGTCAGGGCGCCGACCCGGGCGCGCTCCTCGGCGCCGAGCAGGCGCTCCGGGTCGAGGGCGTGGATCAGCCGGTCGCCCTGGGCGATCTCGGCGGACACGCAGCCGTTCAGACTCGCCTGCGCCGCCACCGGCCGGATCGCCTCGGGCTCGATGGTCACGAGGTCGGTCACCCGGTCGACGAGCCAGGCCCCGGCGACGTCCGGCGTCAGGATCAAGTGGGCGTAGGGGCCGGGATCGTGCGCCCCCTCGCGCAGGCCGAGGAGGCGCGCGAGGTCGACGACCGGCACCGGTTCGCCGCCGAGGTTGAGGAAGCCGGCGAGCCACCCGCCGGCGGCCGGCGGGCGAAACAGGTCCGGCAGCGGCAGCACCTCGCCGGCCGCAGAGCGCGGCAGGGCGCAGGACGTGCCCGCGACGTCGAGGAGCAGGTAGCTGAGCGAGGCCGTCTCGGGCTGGGCCACCGGCGTTCCGTGCACTCGCGCTCGCTGGGCTGGGGGACGAGGATCGTTGATAGGCCGGGCGCCGAGCCGGGGCAATCGCGCGGCGCGCCCTGGGGCCGGCCTGCGGCAAATGCTTCGCGGAGGCCCGATCCTCTGCGGAGACCTCGCGCACCGCCCGAAGACCGTTGACCATCGGCGAGCCCTTCGTTAAGACACCGGTCACTTTTCACGCGGAGCGCCATGCGGGCGGCCTGCGTTGGGCGAAAGATCGATCGCGATGAAGACGATCCTTATCGTAGCGGAAGCGCCACCGACGGGGCGGCCCTGAACTCAGGGCCGCGATCCGGGCGGTGGCGCATGCAGGGTCCCTCGCGGGGCCCTTTTTTGTTGCCCGCGCCCGATCGACGACATCGAGACGACGAAGACCAGCAAGACGAGTAGGAGGAAGACGATGGGCGGCGAGGTCATGACCGGGGCCGAGATGGTCATCCGGGCGTTTAAGGATCAGGGCGTCGACACGTTGTTCGGGTATCCCGGCGGCGCGGTGCTGCCGATCTACGACGCGCTCTTTCACCAGGAGGCGGTCAAGCACGTGCTGGTCCGCCACGAGCAGGGCGCCGTGCACGCCGCCGAGGGCTATGCCCGCTCGTCCGGCAAGGTCGGCTGCGTGCTCGTCACCTCGGGCCCGGGAGCGACCAACATCGTCACCGGCCTGACCGACGCGCTGCTCGATTCGATCCCGCTCGTCTGCATCACCGGCCAGGTCCCGACGCACCTGATCGGCACCGACGCGTTCCAAGAGTGCGACACGGTCGGCATCACGCGCCACTGCACGAAGCACAACTACCTGGTCAAATCGATCGACGACCTGCCGCGCATCCTGCACGAGGCCTTCTACGTCGCCTCGCACGGCCGGCCCGGCCCCGTCGTCGTCGACCTGCCCAAGGACATCCAGTTCGCGAGTGGGCTCTACGAGCGTCCCTCGGTCGACGGCCACAAGACCTACAAGCCGGCGGTCAAGGGCGACGCGGACAAGATCCGTACGGCCGTCGAGCTGATGGCGGGCGCGCGCCGCCCGGTCTTCTACACCGGCGGCGGCGTGATCAATTCCGGCCCCGAGGCCTCGCGCCTGCTGCGCGAACTCGTCGCCGAGACGGGCTACCCGGTCACCTCGACCCTGATGGGGCTCGGCGCCTTCCCGGCCTCCGACGACAAGTTCCTCGGGATGCTCGGGATGCACGGCACCTACGAGGCCAACCTCGCGATGCACGAGTGCGACGTGATGATCTGCGTCGGCGCGCGGTTCGACGACCGCATCACCGGCCGCCTCGACGCGTTCTCGCCGTTCTCGAAGAAGATCCACATCGACGTCGACGCCTCCTCGATCAACAAGGTGGTCAAGGTCGACGTCGGCATCGTCGGCGACTGCGCGAGCGTGCTGTCCGACATGCTGGAGGTCTGGCACGCCCTGCCGGCGCGGCCCGAGAAGTCCAACCTCGACGGGTGGTTCGCCAAGATCCGCACCTGGCGGGCGCGCGAGTGCCTCGCCTACTGGCCTTCGGGCACGATCATCAAGCCGCAGCACGCGGTGCAGCGCCTCTACGAGGCGTGCAAGGACCGCGAGACCTACATCACGACGGAGGTCGGCCAGCACCAGATGTGGGCGGCGCAGTACTTCAAGTTCGAGGAGCCGAACCGCTGGATGACCTCCGGCGGCCTCGGCACCATGGGCTACGGCCTGCCGGCGGCCATCGGCACGCAGCTGGGCCATCCCAAGGGCCTGGTCATCGACATCGCGGGCGAAGCCTCGATCCTGATGAACATGCAGGAGCTCTCGACCGCGGTGCAGTACCGCCTGCCGGTCAAGATCTTCATCCTGAACAACGAGTACATGGGCATGGTGCGCCAGTGGCAGGAGCTGCTGCACGGCTCGCGCTACTCGCAGAGCTACTCGGAGAGCCTGCCGGACTTCGTCAAGCTGGCGGAGGCCTACGGCGCCAAGGGCATCCGCTGCGACAAGCCGGGCGACCTCGACGCGGCGATCGCCGAGATGCTCGACTACGACGGCCCGGTCGTCTTCGACTGCATCGTCGACAAGAAGGAAAACTGCTTCCCGATGATCCCGTCGGGCAAGGCGCACAACGAGATGCTGCTCTCCGACTACCTCGGCGAGACCGGCATGGAGATCGGCGACGTGATCTCCGAGGAAGGCAAGATGCTGGTGTAGCCTTCGGTGGCGGCCCGACCCTGCGGTCGGGCCGCGATCCGCCGCATCGGCGGCGACGCGCAGCCGCGGCCGCCTCGCCCCAGGGGTGCGAGGCCGCGGATTGGACGAACTGGACGACGAGGACGCGCCCCGCAATGAACGCCATGAACACCCACTATCCCGACGCCGGCAAGATCGAGGCCGTCAACCGGCACACCCTCGCCGTGATCGTCGACAACGAGCCGGGCGTGCTCGCGCGCATCTCCGGGATGTTCTCGGGGCGCGGCTACAACATCGAGAGCCTGACGGTGTCGGAGACGGAGGAGGCGCGCCACCTTTCGCGCATCACCATCGTCACCGCCGGCACCAACGCGGTGATCGACCAGATCAAGGCGCAGCTCGACCGCCTCGTGCCCGTGCACCGGGTCGTCGACCTGACCCTCCAGGGCAGCGCGCTCGAGCGCGAGCTGTGCCTCGTGAAGGTGGCGGGGCAGGGCGAGCATCGCGGCGAGGCGCTGCGGCTCGCCGCCGCCTTCGGCGCCAAGACGCTGGACGCGACGCTGACCTCCTTCGTGTTCGAGCTCACCGGCGCGACCGAGGAGATCGACCGCTTCATCCGCCTGATGACCGTGCTCGGCCTCGTCGAGATCTCCCGCACCGGCATCGCCGCGATGGGCCGGGGCGCCGACCCGATGTGATTTCGCGAGAGCCGGCGCTATGATGGTGCCGGCTCGCGAAAGGAGCGTCGGGATGGAAGGGAAACTGGAACGATCTGGTCAGGCGTTCGCCGTCCGGTTGTCTGCGGACGACGTCCGCTCGCATGGCCTCAGCGAGGGCCAGACCGTCGAGGTGACGGCGAAGGACCGTATCGTCACGACGACCGATGCCGGCCCTCACGCTCAGGGCCGCCGGCACGTGAACGGGATCCCGGTCTTCACGATGGCCGAGATGGTCGCGGAAGCGCGCCGCCTCGGACCCGCGTTCGAGCCTCCCACCGTCGGCTGGGGACCGGATCGCGGATCCGAGATCATCGACGATGACGACTCCCGCTGAGCGGCGGGCGCGTCCCGGCGAATTGCTCCTCGTCGACCTGGAGCCCGTCCGCGGGACCGAGCAGAACGGCCGCCGTCCGGCCCTGGTGGCCTCGAACGACGAGATGCACCTGCTGGCTCGCCGCGTCATCGTCTGCCCGATCACCCGGAACCGCGATCCCTGGCCGACGAAGGTGATGTTGCCGGCTGGTCTCGCGGCTGAGGGCGCGGTGCTGGTCGATCAGGTCCGCTCGATCGATCGGGACGCACGCATTCTCAGATCACTCGGTTTCGTGCCGGACGTGGTCCTCGCCGAGGTCCGCGGCAGGCTCGCGACGCTTCTCAGCCTCCTCAGCGACGACGGTGCACGCCCATGACGACCCTCTACTACGCCCCCGGCGCCTGCTCGCTCGCCTCGCATATCGCCCTGGAGGAAGCGGGCGCGCCCTACGAGACCGTGCGCCTCGACCTCGCCGCCGGCGACCAGCGGGCGCCGGAATACCTCGCGATCAACGAGCGCGGCCGGGTGCCGGCCCTGGTCGTGGGCGACTGGGTCCTCACCGAGAACAGCGCCATCCTGCGCCACGTCGCCCGCGCGCACCCTGAGGCGCGGCTCTGGCCCGAGGACCTGAAGGCGCAGGCGGTGGCCGACGAGTGGCTGTGCTGGCTCGCGACCAACCACCACCCGGCCTACGCCCACATCCGGCGGGCGGAGCGCTACAGCGACGACGAGGCGGCGCTGCCCGGCATCCGCGCCAAGGCGGCCGACACCTTCGGCGACCTCTGCACGATGACCGAGGTCAGGCTCTCGAACGGCGGCTGGGCGGTGGAAGACCGCTACGGCGTGGTCGACGCCTACCTGATGGTGTTCTGGGTCTGGGCCCGAGGGCCGACCCTGCGCTTCGACATGCCGGCCCGGTTCCCGGCCTGGACCGCCCACGCGCGCGCCATGGCCGAACGGCCGGCCGTGCAAGCCGTCTTCGCCCGCGAAGGCCTGCCGTTTCCGGCCTAAGGCATCCCCAGACGGTGCCCTTGCGATCCGGAACGAATCGCCCTATCAGGCGAACCGTACGGTACGGTACGGTTTTAGCGCACGATGGCATCCGGCTCGGCGATCCACGACGCGACCCCTTCCGTCCGCCAGCAGGCCGTCCTGGACGCGGTGCTGGACCTGATGGTGGAGGAGGGCGACCAGCTCACGATGGATGCGGTCGCGCGCCGTGCGAGCTGCTCCAAGGAGACCCTGTACAAGTGGTTCCGCGACCGCGACGGCCTGCTCACCGCGACGGTGCGATGGCAGGCCTCCCGCGTGCGCACCGGCCAGTACGAGGCGCACGCCCTCGACGTCGCCGCCCTGAGCGAGAGCCTGCGCGATTTCGCGACGACCTGGCTCGGCGTGATCTCGAGCCGGGCCTCGATCGCCCTCAACCGCATCGCCATCGGCGACGCGGCGTCGCGCAAAAGCAACCTCGGCAGCATCGTCCTCGCCAACGGGCGCTTCGCGATCGGCGACCGGCTGAAACCGGTGCTGGAGGCGGGCCGCGCGGCGGGGCTGCTCGCCTTCGACGACACCGAGACCGCCTTCCGCACCTTCTTCGGCCTCGTCGGCCGCGACGTGCAGATCAGACTTCTGCTCGGCGATGCGATCACCTTCGACGCCGCCGAGATCAGACGCGACGCCGCCCGCGCGGTGGAGCAGTTCCTGGCCCTCTACGGCCAGCCCAAGCGCTAACCACACCCCTTCACCAGAGAGGACCAACACCATGAGGGTTTACTACGATCGCGACGCCGACCTGAACCTGATCAAGGGCAAGAAGGTCGTCATCGTCGGCTACGGCAGCCAGGGCCACGCCCACGCGCTCAACCTGCGCGATTCCGGCGTGAAGGACATCGCCATCGCCCTGCGCGCGGGCTCGGCCACCGCCAAGAAGGCCGAAGGCCAGGGCTTCAAGGTGATGTCGGTCGCCGACGCCGCCAAGTGGGCCGACGTGGTGATGATGCTCACCCCGGACGAGCTGCAGGGCGACATCTACAAGGAGTCGCTGGAGCCGAACATGAAGCAGGGCGCCGCCCTGCTGTTCGCCCACGGCCTCAACGTTCACTTCAACCTGATCGAGCCGCGGTCCGACCTCGACGTGCTGATGGTCGCCCCGAAGGGCCCGGGCCACACCGTGCGCTCCGAGTACCTGCGCGGCGGCGGCGTGCCGACGCTGATCGCGATCGCCCAGGACGCCTCCGGCAACGCCCACGACCTCGGCCTGTCCTACGCCTCCGCCAACGGCGGCGGCCGCGCGGGCATCATCGAGACTACGTTCAAGGAAGAGTGCGAGACCGACCTGTTCGGCGAGCAGGCCGTGCTCTGCGGCGGCGTCGTCGACCTGATCAAGGCCGGCTTCGAGACCCTGGTCGAGGCGGGCTACGCCCCCGAGATGGCCTATTTCGAGTGCCTGCACGAGGTGAAGCTCATCGTCGACCTCATCTACGAGGGCGGCATCGCCAACATGAACTACTCGATCTCGAACACCGCCGAGTACGGCGAGTACGTCACCGGCCCGCGCATCGTCACCGCCGAGACCAAGGCCGAGATGAAGCGCGTCCTCGACGACATCCAGTCGGGCAAGTTCACCCGCGACTGGATGCTGGAGAACAAGGTCGGCCAGACCTCGTTCAAGGCCACCCGCGCCAAGCTCGCCCGTCACCCGATCGAGGAGGTCGGCGCCAAGCTCCGCGGCATGATGCCGTGGATCTCCGAGAAGGCGCTGGTCGACAAGACCAAGAATTGATCCGTTCGGACGTTCGGTCGAGCCCTTCCAGGCGACCATGATCGATGAAGGCCGGCCCCGTGGAAGCGGGGCCGGCCTTTTTCATGCGGCGGGCAAACTCGGCAATTGCCCGCGCCGACGTTTGCGGGGACAGTGCCGCCGCGAAAGTCCGAGACAACTCCGCGACGCAAGGATCGCGGAGGCTCGGCCGGCTCGGGAGGAAACCATGGCCTCGCTCTATTCGGACGCGCACCGCGCGCTCCAGCAGGAGTTCAAGACCACCAAGCTCGCCGACCGCCTCGACACCCAGTGGGTGCACGAGACGATCCAGGACGACGAGGCGGCCTTCATCGGCTCGCGCGACATGTTCTTCCTGTCGACAGTCGATCCCGACGGCATGCCGACGGTGTCGTACAAGGGCGGCGGCCCCGGCTTCGTGAAGGTCGTGGACGACCACACGCTGGTGTTCCCGGGCTTCGACGGCAACGGCATGTTCTACTCGATGGGCAACATCGAGGGGCAGGCCAAGGTCGGGCTGCTGTTCATCGACTTCGAGACGCCGCACCGCGTCCGCGTGCAGGGCACCGCGACGCTGCTGCGCGACGATCCCCTGATGGCGCACTACACCGAGGCCAAGTACCTGGTGCGCGTCGACGTGGTGAAGATCTGGGTCAACTGCCCGCGCTACATCCACAAGTACGAGAAGGTCGCGCAGAACAAGTACGTCCCGACGCCGGGCCGCGAGACGCCGCTGGCCGCGTGGAAGCGCCTGGATCTGGCTGGCGACGTGATCTCCGACGCGGACAAGGCCCGCGTCGCCAAGGAAGGCCGCCTGGAGGTGCCGGAATACGAGGCGCTGGTCGCCCGCGGCGAGGCGTAGGTCTCAAACGCCGAGCTGGCGCGCGAGGTCGGCGAGGTCGGCGGCCGCATAGGTCGCCGGCACGCCGGGCGCGGTCTCGCCGCCGGCCGGCCCGTGCTCGCGCGGGCGGGCGATGTGGGCGGTCGCCAGCCCATGCTGCGCCGCCGCCGCGAGGTCGAGCGAATGCGCTGCGACCATCAAGGTCTCGGAGGCCGAGAAGCCCAGGGTCGCGACCGCGTCCCGGTAGAGCGCGGGTTTCGGCTTGTAGTCGCGGGAATAGCCCGCCCCGAGGATGGCGTCGAACGTAAAGCCGTTGCGCCGGGCGAGGTCGACCATCAGCCGGACATGCCCGTTCGAGACGGGCGCGAGCAGGTGGGCCGCCCGCAGGCGCACGAGCGCATCCGGCACCTCCGGCCATGCATCGAGCCGGTGCCAGGCCAGGACGAGGTCGGCCAGGACCGCCTCGGGAACCCCGTCGATCCCGAAGGCAGCCAGCACCGCGGGCAGCGACTCCGCCTGGAGCGCGTCGAGGTCGACGTAGCCGCGGGCGCCGGAGCGCACCGTCTCCATCGACGGCCCGTAGCGCGCCCGCCACGCATCGGCGAAGGCACCGCCATCGAGCTGCGGGGCATAGGGCGCGAGCAGCTGCTCCGCCTCACGCGCCACGCCCGAGCGCCAATCCACCAGCGTCCCGAAGACGTCGAAGATCAGGGCCCGGACCGCCATCACACGCTGCGCAGGCGCGTGCGGCGGACGAAGCCGACGATGTCCTTGACCGCATCGAGCGTCGGCGCGGCGATGGCCTCAGCCCGCTCCGAACCGTCGGCCAGCACCGCGTCGATGTGGCTCGGATCGGCGGTGAGCCGCTTCATCTCGGCGGCGATCGGCGCCAGCGTCTCCACGGCGAGCTCGACGAGCGCGCCCTTGAAGGCCGAGAACTGCGCGCCGCCGTAATCGGCGAGCACCGCGTCGCGGGTGGTGCCCTTGAGCCCGGCGAAGATGCCGACAAGGTTGTCGGCCTCCGGCCGGCCGGCAAGGCCAGCGGCCTCCGAAGGGAGGGCGTCGGGATCGGTCTTGGCCCGGCGCACCTTGCTGGCGATCGCGTCGGAATCGTCGGTGAGGTTGATGCGCGAATTGTCCGAGGCGTCGGACTTCGACATCTTCTTGGTGCCGTCGCGCAGGCTCATCACCCGGGCGGCCGGCCCGCCGATTAGCGGCTCGGTGATCGGGAAGAAGCCGGCGCCCTCGTCGTGCCCGTGCGCTGCGATCGAGCCGGCGAAGTCGGTGTTGAACTTCTGCGCGATGTCGCGAGTCAGCTCGAGATGCTGCTTCTGGTCCTCGCCGACCGGCACGTGCGTCGCGCGGTAGGCGAGAATGTCGGCGGCCATCAGCACGGGATAGGCGTACAGGCCGATCGAGGCCGCCTCGCGGTCCTTGCCGGCCTTGTCCTTGAACTGGGTCATGCGGTTGAGCCAGCCGAGGCGCGCGACGCAGTTGAACACCCAGGCGAGCTCGGCGTGCTGCGGCACCTGGCTCTGGTTGAACACGATCGAGCGCTTCGGATCGATGCCGGCGGCCAGGAAGGCGGCGGTGACCTCGCGGATCTGACCCTTCAACGCCTCCGGGTCCTGCCACAAGGTGATCGCGTGCAGGTCGACGACGCAATACAGGCACTGCGCCTCGCGCGCCTGCATCTCGACGAAGCGCTTGATCGCCCCGAGGTAGTTGCCGAGATGCAGGTTGCCCGTCGGCTGCACGCCCGAGAACACCAGTTCCTTGAACGCGGCCATCGGCGCGGTCCCTCGAATGCCGGGCCGAGGCGATCTCGCGTCCCTGGATGGGCGGGTTTCTGGCACCCGGGGGACGAGCCGGTCAAGGCGAGGGGCGACTACGGCTCAGGGCAATCGCCTGAAAGCGCTGGCCCTGTCTTTCTGACGCCCTCAATCGCCGACGCCCGCCTCCACGAGCACAAACTTTCGCCCCGCTACGCTTTGCAGGACCGACGTCCTGAAAGGCCCGCTCCTCCGCGAGCGCTCTTCGCGCCCTCAAGTTGCTGAACGCGGCTTCGAGCGACCGCTATTGTCTATGGCTCGCGGTAGGCCACCTGCGCGCTCGGGCAGAGGTCGACGAGCACGCAGCGGCAGCAGGCGGGCTTGCGGTGGTGGCAGACCTGCTGGCCGTGCAGCATCAGGATCTCGTGGTTGTCGTAGAGGTCCTGGGCCGACCAGTCGGCGGGAAGCTGCGACCTCAAGATCGGGTGCGACGGGCCGACATCCATCTTCGGACCGATCAGCCCGAGGCGCTGGGCGACGCGGTGGTGGTGGCTGTCCACCGGCAGAGCCGCCATGCGCAGCACCGAGAACGACAGCACGGCTGCGCTGGTCTTGGGGCCGATTCCGGGGATCGCCTCGAGCCAGGCCCGCGCCGCGTCCACCGGCATTTCCCCCAGGAAGTCGAGCGACAGGCCGCCGTGGCGCGCCTCCACCGCCCGCAGAACGGCCTGGATGCGCGGCGCCTTCAGCTCCGGCCAGGTCACGCCGCGGATCGTCTCCTCGATCGCCTCCACCGGGGCGGCGATCAGGTCGGCCCAATCGGGGAAGCGGGTGCGCAACGCCTTGAACGCGCGGCCCGAATCGGCGTTGCGGGTGCGGTGCGAGAGCAGCGACGAGACCAGCTCGGAGAGCGGATCGAGGCTGTGGAAGTACGGGATCGGGCAACCGTAGACCGGGCACAGCCGGCGGTGGATCTCCAGCGCCTTCGCCGTGAGGTCGGCGGGCGGCCCATCCGTCGCCGCGGCTGCGCGGAGAGGGCGGGCGGCGGCGAAGAGGTCGTGGCGGTTCGCGCTGGGCATGGGGGCGGAATCCGAGAGAATTCCCTCCGGTTCCCCAGCCCGATGCCGCAGGGTTAGAACATGTTCTTCACGCGAGCCGGCATCCACCTCGCTTGAAAATGCTCAGCGCGTCAGCGCGTAGATGTTCACGTCGAGCTTGTCGTCGGCCTTGTCGGCGAGGTCGGTGACGTATTCCTCGATGAAGCGGTCCTGGACGACGATGTCCTTGGCGTCGAGGTAGGTGGTCAGGGTCTCGTAGGTGCCGTCGATGTCGTCGTAGGAGCCCTTGTGCGGGAAGCGCAGGGCCTTGCCGGACGGGGTGGTGCCGAAGCGCAGGCCGTCGGCGGCGGTCGGCGCCGGGTCGGGCGCGGACGCCACCGGGATCATCGCCTCGTAGGCGAAGCCGTCGTCGTCGGTCCGGGTGAAGACCGCGAGCGGGCGACCGGTCGGCGCGATGCCGGCCTTGGCCAGGTCGGCCTCGATCCGGGCGAAGGCGTCCTTGAGGCTCGGCACCGCCTCGTCCCACTTCGTCTTGCCGGCCAGGATCGCGGCGGGCTTGGCCGGCAACGTCACCGCGTCCACGTCGTCGGCGTTGGCCGGCGCCTCCACCAGGGTTTTTCGCCCGGAGGTCTGGGGAGGGGACGAGGAAGGAGCCTGCGCTTGCGGCGGGGCAGGAGGCGGCGCGGGGGCGG